>CAZCND010000019.1:0-12697 GCA_964500195.1 uncultured Candidatus Saccharibacteria bacterium
CGGTCTGTTCGTGGTGGTGCCCCGGATGAACCGCTGCCGGTGATTGTGATCCGTGGCCAGCGCAGCCGGTGATCGTGCCTTCAGTCTGTTTGGTGGTTTTATCTTTAAGACAATGACCTTCATATTTGGCCGTGGTGAAACGATCCGGCGTCGGACTGTGTGTTCACCTCGCAGTTGCGGATATGTCCGGCGGATCGGTAAGCCTGAAGGTTCCCCGGCAAGGATTCATCCGGGCGCGATCTTGAAGGCGCTGCTGGCGGCCTTCATGTTCTGGTTGCACTGAACGATCCGGTCATGGTCGGTGCGAATATCCAGCAAGCAAGAAGGCGCTGGTGTCCGGCCAGGTGGTGCCGATTGCGCTTTGGTTTGTGGTGGTGCATGGGAAGCTGTCCGCCGGATGATTTTAAAAAGGCGGATGCTTTCACACCCGCCCTGGTCATCAATATGTTATCGAAGGCTTTCCGCCATTAATAACCTTCAACCCCAAAAGGTTCTTTGGCGCAGCGCTGCATCGCGGTAAGTTTAAGCGCGGCAGTTTTGTTTTTATTATTTTTTTTTCATCGTCAAAAATGATAGTGTCTTCTGTCATCACCTTGTATGGCATAAAATGAATTCTATCATATGAACTAAAGCTACTAATGAGTCCATAAAGGGCCATTGCATAATTATTGGTCAGGTCTTGATTGTCAATTGCTTCTATTCTTTTTAAAAAATTATTAAGCATTTTAACGATGTCTCTATGCTTGAAGACCTGACACTCAGAATAATTATATTCCTCGGCATGAACTGGGTGTAACCATGAATTAAATACATACACGCGCTCAGCATCAATATATCCCACTCTCAAAGAACGCTTTTCAATGGCCATGTCGTTACCTCCATAAAAATAAAAAGAGGCTATGGAACGCTTACGCTCAAATAAAGCGCCCGGCCCTTACGGGTGACGGATTCCATAGCCAGATTAATTGTTTTCCACAAACAAAAATAGCCACTATCGGGTGACCTCCGTATTTGATTTAAGCGGCGTCAGAATACACTAAACAAAATAAAAATCAACGTAATTTTATGGAACGACAAGCCAGACCTTTACTTCCGGTGGAATGTCTTGATTGATTCTTATTTCCTCATTGTACTGTCTCAAATCAAAAAAACGCGCCCTGATTTGTGCGGCCAGGCGTTCAATCGGTTCGTGTTGAAGGCTGTCAGAAAAGGTTTGCCGGAAGTTATCCGCCGCCCGATATTCCCAGCTTATACCATTGTTTGGTGTGATTTTCGTCATTCCCCTTGCCCCTTATCGTCATCTAGCATGGCAAAAATATGGCCACTTTCGAAAGACAAACATCGAATCCACTTATAAAAATTCACGGGTCCTTCCAGGGCTTTCGATGTTACGGGTAATTCGAACCACGGCATTTTTCTAGGCATAGGAAAAAAATAAGACCGGAATTTTGGACTATGCCCCTTTTTTCACCCTGGCTTCATGAAAATGGAAATATTGAAAATTAGGCTCCCGGTGCTTCCAGGCGTTCAAGCGTCCGGTGGATTTCCCGCGTGAGAATTTCACGAATCTTATTTGCATCCCGTTCCGCTGCCAGTTTTGCCGCAAGCCTTTCGGGAATATTCAACATGACGGTGCGTGTGTGTCCGCACATTGCGGAAGCGGCCGAAAGCACGTCTTTCACTGAAACATATTTGCACGCTTCAATGGCGTCGATACGGGTTAGGCGCTTAATTTTCTGATCATTTAATCGGATAGTCTGCTTAAGAATATTTCGTTGTAAATCGTCGGTATTTTCTTTGATCTTCTTTCCCGTGGCGCATTGCTTTAGAAACGTTCGGGCATAACGATCAACTTTTTTCTGGCTGTATGTGCCGCTTTTTTCCGGAAGCAGCTTTCCTTGCTTGCCGTGCCTGTATAGGCTTGGGCGCGTGATTTTCCAGCCCCTCAATTCCAGGTAAGTCAACACGTCCGGCAAGGTATTGAAGACGATTCCCGCGTCATCAAGATTCGTGTCTGTGTTTTTATTGGCCATGTCCATCTGATAATCGGTTTTATCCATTGCCGTTTTCCCCCTTTTTTTGTTCGTATTGAAACTTGAAATAAAGTTTAGCCTCATCTGCTATAAATGATTTCAGTTCTTCTATTTTGGAAATATCCCCGGACACGAAACGAATAATCTTTGCGGTGATGGAATGAAGAAAAATATTCATGGCGTTCTGGAAATGACGCGCCACTATTTCAGATGACGGATTCATGACGTCAAGGCATTTAAGATTTTTCCGTGCGTATTTTTCAATGGGCATGATATGAAAACGCCCGTCCTGGCTTCGCTTCAATTTTCTTTCATTCACGTGCCTGTAAAGCGTCGTGTGCGTAACGTTCCAGCCCCTTGAGGATAAATAAGCCAGCACGCCTTTAATATCGGCAAAGGTGTTTGATGTGTCGCCTTCGCCGCTTTCGTAGTAAACCGTCTCCACGTCCCGATAATTTCTGGCCAGCACATTAACCGGCTTTAAGTGTCTTTTTGCATAAAGATCAATCGCGTCAGTTTCAAAAACCCCATCTTTGCCTGAACGCAATTTGCCCTCTGAAATATGCCGGTAAATCGAAGTTGTTGAAAAGCGCCAACCATGCGCCGCCAGATATGACTGAATACCCTTGATGTCTGTGATGCTCCCCTGTAAATTTTCATCGTTCATTATGACAACCTCCATCGATTATTTTACTGTTCAATGCCCGCCTCGATCCATGCCCGGATATTCAAGCCGCGTTGCCAGGCGTCCGATGGATCTTTTCCGACGGGCACGGGCCAGCGGATGACTTTTTTTCCGTATGTTTCGGGCCAGAATTTCCAGGCGTAACGAGCGCCCGCCGGATCATAGTCCAGCGCGGTTAAAATCAGCGAAGCCCCCATCAAAAGCATGTGCGCGTTTTGATCCGGCTTCGCGCCCGCCGAACCCATCGCCATAACGCCGATCAAGTCCCCGGCTTCCTGCCAGCAAAGCCAGGCGTCAAGCTCGCTTTCGACAACCACAAAGGCGCCCGATTCCGACGGCAACACAAGCGGCGCCATAGACGAACCGGAAACAATCACATAGCGCGGGCCTTCGCCCGGATCGCTTCGCCGAACCCTTAACCGTGCCAGACCTTCATCATGGCAAAGAGGGATAACCAGCCCCGCCGGAACCCATAACCGCTTTGGCCTTCCGTCCCGGTGGACTTCCAGGGGAAGCCCCCAGCCGCGCCGATCCCGATAAAGGTCTTTTCCGTGTTCGCCCGGATTGTAGCCGATCCCCGCCGTGCGGATCGTGTCTTCCGTCAACCCCTTGCCGAAGAGAATGTTCCGCGCCGCCTGGCCGTCCGGCGTCCATAGCTGATCTTGTGATGACTTCAGAAACCTTGACGCTTTTTCGATCCAAAGAGACGGCGGCAAGGGTTCGATCTTCGGCTTGAAGGGCGGCGGCCCGGTCTGTTTTCGTCTGGTTTTTTTGAATCGCGGTTTTTCGATTCCCAAATATTTAAGCGCTTCGAAAAAAGACAAGTTCCGCGTGTCCCGGATATACTGGACCGCATCGCCGGTTTTTTCGCATCCCCGGCACCAAAAGCGCCCGTCCTTGTGTTCCGGCCAGACAAGAAACCGATCATTGCCGCCGCAAAACGGACACGGCCCGGCATATTCGCCGCCATGTGTCGCGGCTACTCTCTTGAAGGTGAATCCGTCGGCGGTGATCAATTCCAGGATGTTCATTTTTTCAATCCCTCAAAAAGAGACGCCATGACCGGCGGCGCTGGCTTTGTCCTGGCCGATCTTACCCATCGGGTGCATGCTTCACGAAGCGCCGCAAAGTCTGAACCGCCGTCAAGAATTGCCTTGTAAGTCCGGTTAATGTCCACTTCCGCCGCCTGTGTTTCCTGTGTGAAATGGAAAATCCCGCCCTTGATGACCTCATCGCGGGCACCAAAAAGGATTTGATCCGCTTCTTTTTCGCCCGGCAAAGGGTAGTCGGCGCAACGGATGATCGGGTTTTCCGTGCCCGGCACGCACGCTGGTTCAAGTTGCGCTTCGCTTCCCGATCCGCCTTCGGCGGTTTTGGTGTCTTTGATCCATGTCTTCAGCGCCATTTCTTAACCCCTTTTCCGCTCATTTCCCCTTCAACCCAAACAAAGAAAAATACCTGTAGGGGGGGGATGTTTCAAAAATCAGTTACTTCAGTTACTAAAGTTATCTATTTAATATTAATGATGATTAGACGATGAAAATCATCATTCAAAAGTTACCTTCAGTTACCAAATCAGTTACTTTTTTTGGCCCGGTAACTGAAGTAACTTCCGGTAACTGATTTATTTTTAAATTCAGTTACCGGCTATCGCCTTATAATTGTTCATATAAACACTACTTTTATTAACTGGTAACTGAAGTAACTGATTTTTCATATATCCCCCTGTCTACTATTTTTAAAACACGAAGCGGTTTTGATCCGATTTTAACCAAAACGGCGCTTTGTCCTGAAGGTGCCGGTATGATGAGTTTCTGATTTTTAAGCATTTGAAAAAAAGTGTTTTTTGAAAAAGGGAAGTGTGTATTTTCTGCAATGCAACGGCGTTGAACCATGTGCCATATTGCCGTTGGTATTAAATAAAGACAGGCCGAATCATACCAGCCGATTTGTTCACCCGCGCCGATCCGCTCGCCGGAATGTCCTGGATAGCATTCAAGCCTTGCCTGGCCTTGGAGTAGCAATGTCGAGACGATGTCAAAAAACAGGGTCACTGGATCATCGTCTTTAATTCGCTGCTGCTGTTTTGCTGCAAGCTCCCGGAAGATTCCCCAGCCTTCAGAAACCAGCGCGGCGGCGGCTTCATTTGATAGTGCGCCCTTTTCGTTAAAAAAGGACGTGGCCGTTTCCAGCGCGAACCCCATGAAGGCGGCCTGTTCGGGCAACTTCTTATGAAAGCCTTCGGCTGCGGCCTGTTCACGAAGCGCCCGGAAACGTGCCGGAAAGGTTTCTTTGATCTCTGCCATGTTGTCTTTTATCCAGGCAATGTAAGAAGACATGGCGAAGGGAAGGGCATCGGCGTTTTTTTGGATTGCTGAAAGTTTGGCCCGATCCAGCGCGCCTTCAGTAACCTCGATGATACAGACGCGGGCCAGTGTTGATTCAAGTGAGGGCTGTTCTTCCGCCGTGATAACCATTACCCCTCTTGGTTCGTAGCGTCCCTTTTCTGATAAGTCACTATTCAACCGGCCCCGCGCCGTCCGGTTGCTGTAGGCCCGGATCATTCGCTGTGCTATGTTTTCTTTGCTATCGCTGGCCTTCCGGTTTGCCGCCGGATGCCAATCATCCAAAATATGCAAGCTGTCTTTCAGCGTGAATGACCGCTTTTCCAGTATGCCGACGGTGTCTTCGAAGTTCGACAAGCTCTCGGCCCCGGTGAAATTTCCGAAATGTCCCAGCGCCAAAAGCGCCGCACTGGTCTTAAACGTTCCACTGCTGCCAAACAAATAGCCGCTGAAATTCGGCATGGGATTCAAAAGCGTGGTCAAGGGTGCCAGATAAACAAGACAAAAAAGCGGTAGCGTCACGGCCCGGTGTCCAATATCCAAAAGGCTTAAGCTCGCTTCCAGTGCTTTTTTCTCAATGTCCTGAAAATCGGCGGCGCTTTCTTGTTTGTAAAACGGGGGAAGGGGAAGACGATAACGTTCAAGCTCCCGGCTAAGTTTAACGGATACATGCGGCATGTCCGGCCCCGCGCCGATTGCACCCCCTGAATGTAGGTATACCCATTGACCGTTTATTTCGCGCCAACCTAAATGACCATAATGCGTTAAAACCGGCGCATCCGGTGAGGCCTTTTGTATGGCATGACGAACAAAGTCTTTAACCGTCTGGCCAGGCTCAAGACAACAACGTGAACCCCATTTCGAAACCCATGGTAAGCCCGGAAACTTTTCCGCCGGTATGTCGAGTTTTTGAAGTGGGATTTTGTCAAACAGTTTTCCTTCTATACTGAAAAGGTGCTGGCTGTCCTGGCCGTCATCGATGATATTTTCTTCGGTGATCCGCGCCGTAAAGTTGCAAAGCGGAATTGTGATTTCTCCGCCTTCGCGGGAATATTTTGTCCGGCAAAGATAACCGCCCTTTACGAAATAGCCTGATTGGTCATCTTGCTTTTCTTTGTCCCGATGATCCGCATTAGCGTTTTCTTTTTCTTTGGCTACACGGTCTTGAACCCTTTTTTTAATTTCATCGCTGTCCTTGTCGTAGCGTCTCTGCGTTGTCATTTCCTTTTTGTCCTTCGGATTGAAATTAAGCCCATCCAATCTATCGCGCCGTTTTGTGTTCGTTCAACCTGGCCGATCCTCGCGCGCCGTCTATCGCATGCCATTAGCGGTTTTCCACTGACGACACTTCCGGCATGCTCTCAAGTAATTTTTCCCATGTTGCTATTTTGGATTGAAGCGCCTCAACGATCCGGCGCGCAACATAGATAATGGCCTCATATGCGGGCCTGCCGGTGATCAACATCTTTTCCCATTGTGGCCCCATTTCGCCGTTTTCGATTTCTTTAAGTGTTGACTCGTTCATCAAAATCAGATTTGTCCATTCCTTTAGCTCGCAAATATCGCCCTTTTTAAAGAAACTGTTTTTTATCCCCATGATGCCCTCCAATAAAGAACCCCTGGGTAAGATTTCTCCACGGCGCACGATGCCGCCCGCGGCTTCACAACCACGGGAATCTTGCCCAGGGGCTTTTATGTATTGATCGTCAATCTTCATTCGTGCTTTCCCCCTGGAGTAGGGTTTCAATGTTTAATGTTTCGCCCCCGGATTGACCGGAAAGTCCCGCTCTGCCAGATATGCGAACGCGGTTTTCTGTAGTGTTCCGGCGTCTGTTTCCAGAAACGCGGCAATCGTTCGTAATTCCGTCGAATCAGCGTTGAAAATGATTCTGTGCGCCTCAATAAACAAGTTGTGGTTTCGCGGATCAAGAAGCGTCTCCAATAAACCAAAAAGGGCCATGTGGGCGACAAATCGCTTGAAGCGTTTGATTTCGCTGTCTGTCATTAATTAATTCTCATGCCAGGTATATTTTTTTAGTTGCCGCCGGAAACCAGCCTGGTAAGTTCCCGGCGGCATAAGCACCATGACAGAAGGAAAGTCAGGTGAAAAATCATTACAAAACGCGGTGCATTGTTGTGTCCGGTGCCGTTGTGCTGGTTGAATTTTCTTCCTCCTGTAAAATCCCGTGGCCTTCGGCGATTTCGATTTCCTCGCTTAACAAGACAAGATCGCCTCGCTCATACGCGCTCATCTTGTCACGTCGTTTTTTCTCTTCAAGCTGCATTTGATAAGAAGTGAAACGGTCACTTGATATGATAATCGAATCATGAAGTTTTTTTCCGAAGACGCCCAACATCCATGTGAATTTGTCAATGACCTCAATATCTTCTTTGGAAAATTCCAGTTCGCCATCGATTAAGTGTGTGCAATGATTATGGACAAACGTAACCAGCTGCGCCCCGGATAGAATCGCGCAAGACATAACCTCGCTAATCGAATACATGACAGCTGTTTCCGATCCACTGTTGTGTTCAAGAGTTCCCAGGCATCGCCCGCCGCGATCCAAGAATAAAGAAAAGTGTTTTTCATTTGGAAGATACTGAAGGTGTTGTAAAAAACTTGCAACGACCTTCGGTTGCCGAAAATCCATGCTTGGATCAACCAGAAGTTCCCGGTTGATAATCTTTCGAAGTTCATATTTGATTGCAAATTGAGAAATGGTCTGGTTCATCATCGTCACCTAACAGTCTGCAAAAACGTTAATTGTGGGTATGCCGGCCTTCATTGATTCAATGGCTAGTTCGTCATAATCCGGCTCAAGACGCATGGCTTCTATCGCGGCGATACAGCCGCGAAGATAGTTGTGTTTTCCCAATATGGCGGCACGGTTTGACTGCGCCTTACAAACTTCCTTGCCGTCGGGCCTGTAGCCGATTATCTCAGTGATAGTTTGAATCCGGTCATCGTGCCGGGAAGCATCGAGTGCCGCAATAAAAAACCGGCGAGCATCGTCAATGCGCGGGTCATAAGACTCTCTAAGTTGCGTTTCAATATCTGCGATTTTCATTTCGCATAAGTTAACAAACGAGCGCCGGGATGCGGCGGCGGTGCTCCATTGTTGGAGTGCCCTTTTCAACGTTTCCTCTGTGCCTTCGTAAGCCGCACGCGCCTTTTTTTCCTGTGCCAGAAGTTGGGGAAGCCCATCATCCAGCGACTTTTTCAGCGCCGATAATTCCGCGGCCAGCTTTTGCCGCACCGCAATTTCCGCTTGTTGTGCCGATGCAATGGCCTTCCCGATTGACGGGTCATAAGGGGCCAGCTCTTCCAATGTGTATGGTTTCTTGTTAAACAGCATTTGAGATTTCTCCTTTTTTAAGTGGTGGTTGGTTTGTGGCTCATGTGTGTTGATCCATTGTCAGAACGGGGTTAGCGGTTGCGAACGCCCTCAGGTCTTCGGGCAAATATAGGCAACGGCGGCCGATGCGAAAAAAACGCGGGCCCTTGCGCTGGACCGCCCAGTTTCCAAGAACGCCCGGCGTTGTTCCGAGCGCAATGGCGGCTTCTTGCCGACTCAAACCAATCTTGACAACATTGGTTATTCCCGGCGCTATTTTCTTACTCATAATTCTAACCTCCTTTTTTCGTTAGTGCGGTGCACCTGGGTGCATTGCTTTCAAGTTGGTGCCACTGTAAAACAGTCTTGCAAATGAATCAAGGCAAAAACAGCAAAAGAATCATATAGTTAGCAATTTACCTAGGCAGATTGCAAAACGCAAAAAGGGCTTGTTTCAAAAATAAACTGAGGATTTGTGGTGATCGTTCCCGGTCTGCTTTGTGGTGTGGCCCGGATGATCCGCTGCCGGTGGTTTTGATCCGTGGCCAGCGCCGCCGGTGATCCGTGGCCTTCATGCTGCTTTGTGGTTTCTTCCCGGTGAAGACGGCTTTCATATTTGCCTGTGGTGCAACGATCCGGCGTCGGCCTGGGTGTTCACCTGGCAGGATCATGTCGTGACCATGCGGCCCCGGTGGTGATCGTTCCCGGTGTGTTCGTGTGTGTGCCCCGGCTGATCCGCTGCCGGTGGTTGTGGTCTGGCTATTGGTTTTAGGTAGGTAGGTAGATTGTTTGTGAAGTGTGTTTAGAAAGGCTATTTGACTTTTTTCAATAGCTCAAAGTATCGGTCGCGGCTCATGCCCGCCGTCCGCATATTGGCGTGAATAATATCGTCGTCAACTTCGTCATACATCGGAATGACGATAGGGCGGATGACGCCCGGCTTTTCATATAACCTGTGGTCGCCCCTGGTTCGCTTATAGACGAATCCGTCCAATAAGAAAATCTTTTCCAAAATCTTCCATGAAAGTGGCGTTATGCGTGGTGACATGATGTCTGTTTTGTTTTGTCGATCATGAAGGGAAGGGGCACGTCAATATATTTCCCGGCTTCATAGCTGCCGGAAAAAGCGGCTTCGTCATCAATGGAAGCAGGATAAAAACCGCAGCTTCTTAAAACCGCGTCCAGTGTGCCGCGTTCATAGCATGACATGAAAAAAAGAATCAAAGCGTCTGCAAGATTTTTCTTGGCCTGGGTTTTCGTTGCGCCCTGCGTGCAAACATCCACAATAGGGCAATTGGCAATGAACCATTTCCCCTTTTTCTTAATTTCCATTGGCACGTGAAGCTTGAAGGTGACTCTTATTTCTTTCATGGTTTTTACCTCTGATCAAATGCTAAATTACATGACGATATAAGTCAAGGGGCTTTGTGGTTGAAACCCCCATGTTTTCATTAATGTTTATCGGTTATTCAAGATAAAATGATAAATATCCTTTTTTCTTCAAGGATTATCCATCGTGTTCGGTATTATCCGGACTAATCCAAACGCGCATTGATTGACCAATGATGCAAAAAGTTTATTTGTGCGGATCATAAAACCGTTGTTTCGGTATGACATATCATTTTAAGTGCGGCCCTGCGCGTTTCCGTGTCGTGAAGTTGCTTCCGTAACGCTTGTTTTTTCGTTTTTTGGTGATCATTGTTCATGACTACCCTTTGTTGTTTTATTAAAAACTTCGAGCAAATCTCCGATTATGGTTGTAAACCGCCTTAATTTTAATTTTTTATCCGGCTTCGTTTTTGATTTAACAAGGATATATGGACATTGACTGTTTACTTTATCGTAAAGGTATTTCGCGGAAATATGATCTTTACGTGTGGTGTTTTTAAGGAATTCTTCAACTTTATCTCTAATTGCCTTGTCTCTATCTTTAAGATCCTCTGCTTCTTTTTTAGCTTTCTTTTTTCCACGTAAAGATTGTTTCCGTGGGCTCCAGGGTGCTGTTACCTCGTAATCTATTTCATTTATGAGATCTCTTTTTCTTCTTTCATTTTCTGCGGCACGAAGAAGTTTATCAATGTAGTTTGTCCGGTCAAAGATAATATCTTGATCGCCTTGTTTATATTTATCGCTTAATAATTCTATCAATAACAACCATGATTCATGAATTGCAAGAAGGCTGTAAACTTCGTCGGCAACGAGTTTATAATCCAATCCAAGTGCTTCCCGTGCGTCATCAATTTGGGCTTGCGCGCCAAACAACAAAGCTTCTGAGGGTCGATCAAATAAATCATTCTTATGGCCATTCCAAATGTATGTTGACGTAAGAGGCGTCCAGCTATCAATATTTTCACGAAAAAAGCGGGGCCACCAAGTGAAGTTAGTCGCAACAGCAAAAAGCCACCGCGCCGCTTCGCAAGCGCTTTTATGTATATTGCTATTTTCCGCTATTATGCCGTTGTGCGTCTTTGAAACAATAAAATCAATATCTGGCTTGTAATTGTGTTTACTTAAATTATGGTTATTTTGTTTGACGTGCCAATATTCGCGTGCTTCTTTGATTGTATCACGTAGTTCGATAACCAAATCAAACACCGTTAGTGCATCATCGTTATCGTCTGGAAACATAATAGCTCGCTTTTTAAGTATGGGATCAAATGATTCCGGTATATAGCCATAAAGCGGGCACCAATCCAAGGGTGCCTTATAGACCTTTTCAAAATCTTTTTTTGTGTATTTCGGTGGGATGTTTTTCTTCATTCGCCTTTCCTCTCGCGGCGTCCCTTATTGAAACCGGGAAAGCGGGAAGGGATGCTCCCGCGTGTCGGCCCGTCGGCCTATTTCCGGCATATATTTATTTCTTTACTCCCTCTATGCTGACAACATTGGCTTTCCTCTTGAATCCGGCTTCCAGGTTTTTAACGGCAAGACGCTTATGATCCGGCGTTAAATGGCTGTAACGTTCCGTCATGGCCATTGATTTATGGCCAAGCAATTCCTTAATAGTCAAAAGGCTTTCTCCTTGAAGGGCCAGCCAGCTTGCGAAGGTGTGTCTCAGGGTGTGAAAAGAAACTTGTTGCCGTGAATCAGTCACACCTTTATTAAGTCCTAATTTTTTAACGATCAACATGAACCGTTGGGATATGGCCGACACTTTAAGCTCGTCATTTTGATCCGCTGTATTGACGGGCTTTCGCCGATAACGCGCCGGAAAAAGAAGGCCTTCCGGTTTGTTCGGTTTGCGGGCCTTCAGCATTTCCTTGATAGCGGTGGTCATGTAGGCATGACGTGTACTTTTATTTTTGGGGTCAGTAATACGGATAATATGGTTTTCAAAGTCAAGATCGTTGCTCTTCAGGTTGAATATTTCCCCGGCGCGCATGCCGGTATGAAGGCTTAGCAACGCCATGTCATGAAGTGATTTTTCCCTCATTTCGGCCAGTGCGGACAAAAGTTTGTCGGCTTCGTCATGGCTCAGAAATCTAGCGCGTTGATTTTGGAGTGTTGGTATTTTGACACCCTGAACGGGATTGAGGCCTTTATATAAACCCCATGCGATAGATTTATTAAATATCTGGCGGATTAAAACCAAAGCATGTTTGACGGTTGCAGGCGCATAATCCTTTTTAAGAAGTTCCGTTTTCAACCGTTCCAGGTCAAACGATGATATTTCATTCATTCGTTTATTGGCCAGGGTGTCTTTAATGCAATTTGAATAAAGCGAAACGTCATCACGTCCGCCGCGTGCCTTATTGGTTTCGGCCCATGTTTTATATTTGTCCCATACCTCGCTGAACAGGGGAATCTTTTTCTTTTGAATTGGAAGTTCATTGCCGTGCCGCTTGTCATATAGGCGGTTTGCCCGTATATCGGCGGCCAACTTTGATGAATATCCCTCAGATGCCCAGCCGACTTTTTCCCATATCAACTTGCCATCCAGTTTGTAAGTAATATCAAAACAAATGTCAGGCTTTCCGCCGTGCATCCGGTTTTCAGATTCACGATAATAAACCCCTTGATGCTGCTTTGTTCGGACTCTTTTCATAATGCCTCTTCGTTTTACAACAAAAAAAGTTAATTGAATCAACGTTCTGTGAGTTATCCGTTGCTAACTTTTTGCTAACCTATGCCGTTATTTCGCGTGATTTTGAGTGAAATCAATCAGAGCGTTGCGGCACGTAAATATTTTAATTTAAAGCTTAAATGATGTCAAGTGAAAAAGAGTGATAACCCGTGAAAACCCTATTTTTCTGACTCTTAATCAGTAGGTTGTCGGTTCGATCCCGACAGGGCTCACCA
>CAZCND010000020.1:0-11738 GCA_964500195.1 uncultured Candidatus Saccharibacteria bacterium
CCTCTTTTGTGGAACTATTCTTTACGTGGACTGAAGCCTCACGTAAAAGATTGTTATCTTTGGAGCGAGGTGAAGTTGATATATGTAATAAGAAAAAACTAGACAGCGTCTAGTTTTTTCTTATTAATCTTATTATATTCCTTTTAAGTCTTCCATTGCATCATCAACTACTTTTGATGATTCAGACTCACTTGCTCTGGGTGCGGAATAAGATTGTTCATCTCTTCCTCCTTCTGGTTCATTTATTTTCAAATTAACACGAGCATTATTTTTCATTCCAATTACTCGAAGAAGAGTTCGGATGGCTTTTGCGGTATTACCTTGTCTTCCTATTATTTTACCCATATCTGCCCTATTAACTGTCATTGTTATAAGGACACCCATTTCATCAACCGTTCGGTCGATCTTTACATCGTTGGGATTATCAACCAATGCCTTAACTATATATTCTAAAAATGCTTTGTCATCTGCCATAATAATATACTTTAATAGCGTTACTCTTAATTTCGGTAGTGTATCGACTACAAACTACTCTATTTAATAATATCATAAAATCAAAAATTCTTGCAATATAAATAACCCCCTTAGTTTAGGGGGTTATTTTGTTATTTTTTTGCAACTTTTCTCTTTACTGTTGGGGATTTCTTAGACAAGACATTTTTCTTCTTAGATTCAATAATTTTTTTATCTACCAAGAAGTTATGAACAGTATCTGAGACTTGAGCTCCAACACTCATCCAGTGCTTAACTCTATCTTCTTTAATAATTATCTCCCCTTTCTTTAAATCATAAGAGCCCAAAACTTCTTTAAATTTTCCACTTTTAGCGGCATTCTTTGAATCTGTTAAAACAACCCGAAAAGCTGGATTATTTTTACGCCCCGTCCTTTGTAATCTTATTTTTAACATGTAAAGAATCTTACCACAAAGTCCTGAATCAATCAAGATACTGATACTAGAATACAGGAATAAGGACGTAGAAACTACCATTAAATGAAGTCGGGAAAATGCTCGGTGGGTGGAGTGGACAAATTACAAAACAAAACTCTCCCAAATAAATGGGAGAGAAATGAATAGATTTGCGAGAACACAAGCAGGATTGTTGTCATCAAAGTCATTGTCAAGCCAGTTGTTACCCCAATTCCACGCACCATCATTCCAATACAGATAGCGCACGTAGAGATTGCCGTTCGAGTTGCGGTTTTGTATAAAGTATCATCTATTCCACCACCTCTTGAATACTCTTGAGGTTGTATATTACTTGTGATCATAATCACTCAACACTTTATACCAAGTATCTTCATTTTTTGAAGTTTCTACATACATCACCCTATTTGAAACCGTGATCACAAATATTCTCGATGTATGGATACTGGATTCGGTAGCGAGAAACCTTAATCGCTCGCATATTCACCTACTACCATATTTATTTTAGCACCATAAAATAGTATAAAATAAATCTTCCTTAGTTTTTTATTAAGAATATACTTTTTATAAAAACAAATAATAAATTTTTGAAAATGAATTTTTTATAGTTTTTAAAGATAGATTTTTAAAACACTTGTTTTATAATGTTTATTTTATAAAAAATTAGACAAGGTTCTTAAAATGTGTTGGTATTCACAAGGCCAGGCCTTGGGATGTTACAATCAGCAAATGAAAAAAGAAAGTAATATTGAAGGGATAATAAACCTATCACCTAAAGGCAAAGGAACAGTTCGAGTAAAAGGAACAGACATAGCTATTGAGATTGAACACAATTTTCTTAAAACAGCCTGCCAAGGAGACACTGTTTCTGTTTTTATTTTTCCACACAAAAAAGATGAGACATTGAGAGGTGAGGTAACAAAAATAATACATCGTTCCAAAGCTGGGTTTGCTGGTGTTTTAGAAAGAGAAGGAGAAACATATCTTCTTATACCAAGCGATCCAAAAATGTATTCTAATATTATAATTCCAAAAGATAAATTAAATGGGGCCAAATCTGGTCAGAAGGTTTTTGTTTTAATTACTAATTGGATAGATATGCAAACTCCTCCAGTTGGAGAAATAGTTAAAACATTAGGTCTCCCGATGGAAAACAATGCAGAGATGGAAGCTATAGCTCTAGAAAAAGGTTTCAACGCTACATTTCCACAAGAAATTATTAAAGAAGCTAAAAAAATCACCGAGCTCGGAATACAAGAAAAGGATTTAAAAAATAGACGTGATTTTAGACAAACAACTACATTCACTATAGACCCAACTGATGCTAAAGATTTTGATGATGCTATTTCTTTTTCTAAGATATCAGATAATTTATTTGAAGTTGGTGTCCACATTGCTGATGTTTCTCATTATCTCAAAAATGGTAGTTTGCTTGATAAAGAAGCTAAAAAAAGAGGCACTTCCGTCTATCTGGTAGATCGTACTATTCCAATGTTACCAGAAGAATTATCTAATGATCTTTGTAGTTTAAAACCAGAGGTTGATCGACTAACTTTTTCTGCAGTTTTTGAAATTGATAGAAGTGGACTCATTCACAAAAAATGGTTTGGGCGTTCTGTTATAAACTCCAACAAAAGATTTAGCTACGAGGATGCTGAAAAAATTATTAAAGACAAAAAAGGACCTTATTTTTATGAACTTAATATTCTTGATCAGATAGCTCAAAAATTATTGAAAAAAAGAATAGAAAAAGGAGCTATTATCGTTGAACAAGACGAGGTTAAATTTAAACTAGATGAAAATGGCTATCCAATTTCAGTTAGCATCAAAGAACGTGGGCAATCTAATAAAATGATCGAGGAGCTTATGCTCTTAGCCAACAGACTAGTAGCAGAAACGATTTCAGGCAAAAAGAAACCTAATGATTTTGGTGTTTTCCTTTACCGTGTCCATGATTTACCAAACAAAGAAAAAATCGACGATCTCAAATATTTCTTAAAAAAAATTGGCTATAAAATAAACACCAAAGGTGATAATATCTCTGCAGAAGAAATTAATAATTTAATAAGACAACTAGATGGACATCCTCTTCAAAACGCAATCGGCAATATGGTCATCAGATCTATGTCCAAAGCCAACTACTCAACTAAAAATATCGGGCACTTTGGCCTAGGTTTTAGGTATTACACCCACTTTACTTCTCCCATCAGACGCTACCCAGATGTGGTTGTTCACAGATTGCTTTTTGAGTATTTGGAAAAGAGAAAGATAGATAAAAAACTTTGGGATTTGTATGACAAAATTTGTCTTGATTCATCTATGCGAGAAAAAGAAGCTAACGAGGCCGAAAGAAATTCTATCAAATATAAACAAGTAGAATACATGTCTGGTAGAATAGGTCAAAAATTTGAAGGAACAATTACTGGGGTAACCGAATGGGGTCTATTTGTCGAAGAAGAAAAAACAAAATGTGAGGGGCTAATTTCTGTTAGAGATCTAAGCGACGACTATTATCTTTTTGATAAAAAAGGTATGTCTATTATTGGACAAAAGAAAAAGAAAAAATATACCATAGGTGATAAAATAAAATTCACAGTTAAAGATGCTAATCTTAATAAGAAAACCATAGATTACGAGATAAAATAAAATGAAAAAAAGTTATACTTTCTTAATAATTATTTTAAGCTTAATGATTATTATTTTAGCTGGAAATATCATACTAAAAGACAAGGAGGCTAAACAAAATAAATCAGCAGAAAAGAGTGAGCCTAAAATCGAACAAACAAAAGAAAAGAAAAAGGAACCAGTTATAACTAAGATTTATTTTGTTGGTGATATGATGTTAACTCGTGGAGTAGAAAGCTCGGTCAACAAAAATTTTGGTGGTAAATTTTCGGAACTTTTTAAAAATGTTCCAGAATTAAAAGAGGCAGATATTTTATTTGGCAATTTAGAAGGTCCAATATCAGAAAATGGAAATAATGTTGGAAGCAAATATTCTTTCCGCTTAAAACCTGCTGTCTTACCTGTTCTGAAAGAAACCGGTTTTGATGTTTTATCTTTTGCTAATAATCATATCGGTGATTGGAATGTCCGAGCTTTCAATGACACACTAGCTAATCTAAAAGAATACAATATTTTATTTACAGGAGCTGGAGAAAACAAAGATATTGCCGAAACTCCAACAATCATAGAAAAAAATGGTATTCGTTTTGGTTTTGTTGGTTTTTCTGATGTTGGCCCAAACTGGATGGAAGCTACAAATGAAAAAAGTGGCATCTTATTAGCCAAGGACCCTAATTATTCTTCTATTATAAAGAAAGCTAAAGAGATTTGTGATTTTCTTATCGTCTCAATTCATTTTGGTGAAGAATATAAGCCTGAACACAATATTCGACAAGAAAAACTAGCTCACCTAGCAATAGACTCTGGTGCAGATATAATAATTGGACATCATCCTCATGTTGAACAAGACATAGAAACCTACCAAGGAAAGACAATAATCTATTCTTTGGGTAATTTTATTTTTGATCAATATTTTTCTGAGGAGACTATGCGTGGTATGGTATATATGCTAACTTTTGAAAACAAAGAATTAAGAGAGGCAAAAAAAATGATTAGCATTTTAAATAAAAAATATCAATTAGAGGGGATATTTGAAGAGAATGATATTTTAGATAAAGAAGAAATAATTTATTCCAACTGCCCTAAACCAGATAAAGATTATGAGGATTTGATGTTTTTGGATATTGACCAACAAGTCAAAATACCTGATATAAATTATATCCCAAAAAATTTGGTTCAGTTGGGAGAATTAGCAACTAAAGAAAATTTATGTTTAGTTCAAGAAGCTAAAAAACACCTAGCTGAAATGTTTAAATCAGCAGAAGAGGCAGAACTCTTAATCAAAGCAACCTCGACTTTTAGAGACTATAAATATCAAGATGGTTTGTATAAAAGAGCCTTAGAAAATAATCCTAATCCAAAAGAATCAGTCGCCAAGCCTGGACATTCAGAGCACCAATTAGGCACAACGGTAGATCTATCTGGTGGTTCAATTGACTACGCTTCGGCTAGTATTAATTTTGATAATACCCCAGAAGATTTATGGCTTAGGAAAAACGCCTATTCTTATGGCTTTGTCATGAGTTACCCTTATGATAAAGATAAAATAACTGGTTATAAGTATGAGCCTTGGCATTATCGGTATGTTGGCATAGATATCGCAAAAGAAATAAAAGATTCAGGATTAACTTTAGTAGAATACTTAAGACTAAAAAATCTCCCCTAGGGAGATTTCTTACTTAGCATAACCTGTCGCTTCTTCAAACTTTATAGATAATAACTTTGAAACCCCTTCTGAACTCATTGTCACTCCATATAATATTTGGGCTCTAGTCATTGTCTCTCTATTATGAGTAACCACTATTAGCTGTGAATATTCTGATAAATTTTCAAGCATATTACCATATTTTTTAGAGTTAGCTTCGTCTAAAGCTGCATCAGTCTCATCTAAAACCAAAAATGGTGGTGGATTAACCTGAGAGATAGCAAAGAGGAGTGCTATTGATGTCAGAGATCTTTCCCCTCCAGAAAGCATATGTAGGTCTCTGACTTTTTTATGTGGTAAATTGACATTAATCTCTATTCCCCTTTCAAAACCAATTTCACTTTCTTCGTCTTCTTGTTCATCTGTTTCTTTTATCTCTTCATCTTTCTTTGGTTTTTTATGTTCCATAGTTATAGACAAGAAAGCTCCACCTCCCCCAAACATCAAAGAGAAAAAATTCTGAAACTGGGTATTTATATTCTCTACCCCAGTCTTAAATTCATTATCTAGTTTTTCTTTTAATTCCGCTATTAAGATATTGCAATCCTTTATACTTTTATTTAAATCTTCAAGCTCTCGAGCCAAAAACTCATCCCTCTCAACTGTTTCTTGATATTTTTGAACAACATCTTCCCCACTTCCACCACCAGCATCTTCTATTTTTATCTTTATTCTTTCAATTTTCTTGCGTAAAGCTTCTTGTTCAGGACGATTAATTTCTCCGGTGTCTTCGGTCTTAGCAAAATCTACTATTTCCCGCCCTATCAAAATACCTGCTTCGGTCAGTTCCATTTCAAAAGCAGTTTTGATGGTCGTTAATCTTTCCTCTTCGTAAGATATAGCACTCAGAGCTGAAGAAACTTCTGTTTTTTGCCTTAATAATTCGTACAAATTCTTCTCGCTATCTCGGTAAGCCTCTAGACTATCTTTTTCCTCATCTTTTAATTTTTTAATTATTATTTGCTCTTCTTCTATCTCTGACTCTATTCTTTTCTTTTCAAATCCAAGCTCTTCTTTCTTTCTAATCAAGTCTTTGTATGAATCATCGTCCTCTAAGGTAAAAGTTGGTTTGTCGCTTGGGTGATTGCAAAACAAAACAATTCTGTTCTTTAAATCTTTTAAACAATTAATTATTTCATCTAAATTACTAAATCCTATAGCTTGATCTATTTGTCTATCGATGAGAGAAATAAAATCTTGCCATTCTGATTCTTCTATAACTGTTTTTTTATTTTCGCCTTGATTCTTAAATCTCTCTTCTATTCCCTCTATCATTCCTTCTATACGACCCAAACTTCGCAATAATTCATTTTTGGTGTTTGATAAAGAGAAAATCTTCTCCTCTTGCTCTTTAATTTTTCCGGAAAAAATATTCTCCTTTTGATTTTCTGTTTTTTCTTTTTGAATCTGACTAATTTTTATACTTAAATCATTTTCTTTCTCTTTTAACAAGAGATGCTCTTTGCTAATTCGTCCAGATTCATTTTTGATATAAGTTGCTTCTTTTGATAGATAAACTCTGTATAATTCTTTTAGCTCTTGCCTCATCTGTTCTGACTTTTCAATTACTTCTACTTGCTTCTTTAAAAAACTTAAGTGTGGAGCAATTTCTCTCCTGAGAGATTGGACTTCTTTCATGTTTAATAAAGTTTTCTCTAATCTCCTCTCTGATTCTTTAATTCTATATTGATACACCCTTAAGCCAAGGGCATCTTCAATCATCCCTCTTCTTTCTTTGTTTGAAGAATTCAATATTCTATCTGCCTCACCTTGAGAAATAATATGATGACCAGAACTACCAATATTAACCGAGGCCAATAAATCTACAATATCTTTCAATCTAACTTCAGTCTGATTAATAGAATATTTATTTGTACCATCAGCAAAAACTTCTCGGCTTATAGTTACCTCATCATAATCCAAAGAAACCCCAGTACCACTATTTGAGAAAGTAAAAACCTTATCGGTATTATCAAAAGTGATTGAAACAAGAGCTCTACTAGAAGAAGGAGCCAATCGTGAACCTTTAAAAATTAAATCAACACCACCTTTTCCTCGGAGTGATTTCATTGACTGTTCTCCTAAGACAAAACGAATAGCTTCAACTATGTTTGATTTACCCGATCCGTTAGGTCCAACAATCGCAGTTACGGGAGAATTAAATGTAACTAGGCTTTTCTTGCCAAATGACTTAAAACCAACAAGTAAAATAGACTTTAGTCTCATTTTAATCAATCCATTTTTTAATTTCTAAAGCCCTGTGGGCTGCATCTTGTTCAGCTTCCTGCTTAGATTTTCCTTTTCCTTCTGCGATTAATTCTTCTCCAAAAAATATTCCAATAGTAAAGTGTTTATCGTGATCGGGGCCAGTCTCGTTTAGAACTTTATAAGAAGGAGTAAAAGAAACATATTCTTGAGCTTTTTCTTGTACTAAACTCTTTGAATCACGCCAAAGTTTCTTAGCTACGATTTCGTCTATCTTATCAAATAAATTTTTAGCTATAAAGTCTCGAGCCACTTCGTAACCTAAGTCTAAATAAACCGCTCCAACATAAGCCTCAAAAGTATTGGCTAAAATATAACCTCTAGCCTTGCCGTTATCTCTTGATTCCCCCCTAGACAAAAGAAGGTAGTCGTTCATTCCTAAATCATTAGCTATCTCTCCGATTATGTTTGCATTAACCAAAGACGATCGATAAGCAGTTAATTCACCTTCGTCTTTTTCTGTATATTTATTGTATAAATAATCAGTTGTGACCAACTCAAGAACAGCATCTCCTAAAAACTCTAAACGCTCGTTATGTTTTAGTTTAGAACCAACATTCTCATTTATATAAGAACGATGAATAAAAGCTTGCTCTAAAAGTTTTTTATCTTTAAAGATAATTTTTGTTTTTTCTTCAAATTTTGAGAAGTCTATCTTGTTATTCATGTTCTTATTCTTTATTTAATATTTCTATAGTTTTAGTGAGAAGAGGTATCATGTTGTCATACATTCTTAAGTTTGGAACTTCAGAAACTGCAAACCATTTAGCATCATCTAGACCACCCGACTCTTTTTTAAGGATAATATCCTTGTATTCTGATTCTGCCAAAAAGAAAACTACTTGTTTTCTGATCTTGCCTTTTTCTGGATGATTAGCAACATATTCATTTCGCCCAATCAGCTCTTTGATTTTTATATCTAAATTTAGTTCTTCTTTAATTTCTCTTACAGCTCCCTCCTCCTCGTCTTCGTTATCTCCTATTCCACCTTTAGATAATGTCCAGTAACCGAAAACATCGTGAACAAAAGCTAAATATAATTCCCCTTGATAGTATGAATATATGACGGCACCAGCTTTCTTTTCTACTGGAAATTTAGCAGGATCTGTTTCAACGATTTTTTGTTTTTTCTTACCAACGTCATCTTTACCGGGCTCACCTATCTCTTTATAGACGCCACCCAAAACTCCGTTGACAAAACGGCTAGAGTTTTCTCCACCAAAACTTTTAGCTAATTCTATTGCTTCATTAATAGCAACTTTTGGGGGAACTTCATTTCGATCTCCGAAAAGTAATTCATATAAACCTATCCTTAGAACATTTCTATCTATTGGAGAAATTTTATCTATGGGCCAACCTGGAGCGGCTTTTTCAATTATTTCATCTATGATTTTTTGTTTATTAATCACCCCCAAAAGAAGATTCACCATAAAATCTGAATCATTTAATCCGGGGCCAAACTCTTCAGTATTTTTATCCAACATCTCCTTAGGGTCTTGGTCTTTATATACTCCAAAATCCCACTCAAAGAGGGTCTGAAGAATTATTGAACGTGAAAGGTGCCTATTTGCCATAATTTAAAAGATTTAGCAACTAGGAGCTGGCAACTAATATCAAACTAGAAACTAGTTCCTGGGTGCTATTTGTCCTTTTTTGTTTTCTTCTTCTCTGCTTTCTTAACCACATCTAAAACTTTTCTTCCTCGGTAAAAACCGCAATTCTTACAAACAACATGAGTCTCTTTTGGAGCCTTGCAGTTTGAACAAACCGTAAAGACCTTAGCCTTTAAAGCATGATGTGATCTTCTATTGCCCGTGTGTGCTCGGGTATGTCTCATTCGTACTACCATGGAGATAATTATACTTATTTTAGACTAAAATGCAAATGCTTGTATTTTTAGATTATTAGTTATATTATAAAAGATAGTAGAAATTGTTATGGCTACCAACCATAATTCTCAAATGAGAACTCCAAAAAGGGCTAATCTACAAGAATAAAAAGAGTAATAAAGTTGGGTGGAACCGCGATTAGACTCGCCCCGACGGAAAGTGAATATTTCACATTTCGTCGGGGCGATTTTATTTATAAATTAATTATAAAAATAAAATGGAAAATTTAAGTAAAGTAGAAAAAATTCGTCACTCATTAGCTCACCTTTTAGGAGCTTCTGTTGTTAAACTTTATCCCGGATCTAAGATAACCCTAGGACCCGCTATAGAAAATGGATTTTATTATGATATTGACGTTAATGGAAAGATCACAGACGCTGATTTACCTAAAATAGAAGAAAAAATGAGAGAAATTCTCACAACTTGGAATAATTTTGAAAAAAAAGTTTTGTCCGAAGAAGAAGCTTTAAATTTTTTTTCAGGTAATCCATACAAAGAAGAAATGATAAAAGATATATCTCAAAAAGGAGAAGAAATTTCAATTTATCAATCAGGTGACTTCTTCGATCTTTGTCGAGGAGGTCATATTGAAAATGCTAAGGAAATTAATCCTCAGGCTTTTAAATTAGATAAAGTTGCTGGAGCTTACTGGAGAGGAAATGAAAAAAATAAAATGTTAACTCGTATATATGGAATTGCCTTTGAAACGAAAGATGAGTTAGAAAAATATATTTTTCAGCAAGAAGAAGCCAAAAAAAGAGATCACCGGAAAATAGGTAAAGAATTAGATTTATTCCACTTTGATGACAAGGTTGGTTTAGGTTTGCCTCTGTGGCACACCAAAGGAGCCTTACTTTGGAGAGTCATAGAAGACTTTTGGTATAAAGAACATCTAAAAAATGGGTACGGATTAGTCCGATCACCGCATATTGGCAATAGAATTCTTTGGGAAACTTCTGGACATTGGGGATTTTATAACTCTAGTATGTATCCTCCTCTTGAAGTTGGTCAATCACTAGAAGAAAGACAAGTAGGAAAAAAAGTTGAAAATTCTGAGGAGTATTTATTAAAACCGATGAATTGTCCTTTTCATATTCAAATTTATAAAGATAACCCAAAATCATACAGGGATTTTCCAATGCGATGGGCTGAGTGTGGAACAGTTTATCGTTTCGAAAAAAAAGGAGAACTTTCTGGTTTAACCAGAGTCCGTGGTTTTACTCAAGATGATGCTCATATTTTCTGTCGGCAAGATCAAGTGGAAGACGAACTTAAAAGAGTTGTTGATTTTATCTTGTTTATTTATAAATCTTTTGGCTTTGATATTAAAGATGTTAAGGTCTTTCTATCTCTTCGTGACCCTGAAAATAAAAAGAAATACGCCGGCAATGATGACGGTTGGAATTTTACTGAGGAAGTGTTAAGAAAAGTAGCAATTGAAAAGAATTTAGATTTTAAAGAAGAAAAGGGTGAAGCAGCTTTCTATGGGCCAAAACTAGATTTCAAAATAAAAGATTCTTTGGGTCGTTTATGGCAATGTTCAACCCTACAATTTGACTTTAACTTACCAGAAAGATTTGATATGACTTTCACTAACAAAGAAGGACAAGACGAAAGACCCCATGTATTACACCGAGCCTTATTTGGTAGCTTTGAAAGATTTATCGGACTTTTGATAGAACATTATGCGGGAGCATTTCCTGTATGGCTTGCTCCGGTCCAGGTAGTAGTCTTGCCCATATCAGAACACCAAAGAGAATATGCTAAAAGTGTTTATGAAAAATTAACAAACGAAGAAATAAAAGTAGAATTAGATGATTCCGACGAGTCTTTAGGTAAAAAAATAAGAAAGGCTAAAATACAAAAAATTCCTTACATGATAGTTATTGGAGACAAAGAAAAAGAAGCGGACAAAATAACTGTTGAGAGTAGAAATGAAAAATTGGAAGCAATTGAAGTTTCTAAATTCATAGAAAAAATTCAAAAAGAAATTAAAGATAGGCAGAACTACTAGCCTCGCGAAGAAAATTATTGTTCCAAAAAACATTGCGGAGGACGACGGTCCGAGCATAGGAATTTCAGAGCACTGAAATATCCGTGTTTTTTGGAGCAATAATCTTTGGAGCGAGGTTGCAGAATATCAGCCACTTCAAGAATAGCTTCCACAAAAGAGTACGCAAAATTTTTTGCTAAAAATTTTGCTCAAAGACTCTTCGCCGTCGCTCGAGCTAGCCTCTTTTGTGGAACTATTCTTTACGTGGACTGAAGCCTCACGTAAAAGATTGTTGTTCCAAAAAACATTGCGGAGGACGACGGTCCGAGCATAGG
>CAZCND010000021.1:0-11473 GCA_964500195.1 uncultured Candidatus Saccharibacteria bacterium
ATTTTAATCATTTAATAAGTTATAAAAATTATACATGCGTTTATATTATTTATCATATTTTAATCATTTAATAAGTTATAAAAATTATACATGCGTTTATATTATTTATCACACCTTTATTATTTAACAAGTTATATACATTGCATAAATGTTTACCATTATCTATCATATTCAATTTATTCTGGGCGCTGCTATTGTAGTAAATTCTACTAATTCATTCTTAAATTCGAATTTAATTGGTATGTTGGTTCCCATTGATACTAAACATGTTTCAAATTCCTTATAATATTTCATTATTTCGGTGATAAGATCGATACTAAACTCACTCTTATATGAACCTTCCAATGAGTATTCATCTGGGAAGTTATATAAATGTTTATCATCTACATCACTATTAGATACAGTCAACTTTTTATCGTTATATATAAATTGTATATAGTCATCATTTGAATCTTTTTTACTACCTACAACCTTGAGCACTTCTTCAGTTAAATCATTTAGATTGTTTCTTTTTAGTTCAATGGTAATTGGATATACTACGTTTGGAGGAAGTGTCCTTGTTTGAATTTTTGGATCAACTAATGTGTTGATTCTGTGTTCACCATTTGCTGTTTTATAAATTAACACATTATCTTCCATGAAAAAAGTAATGTCAGTTGTAGCACTCTTTAATAATTTAGATGGGTCGACACTTAATACTACTTTACTTTTAACAGGAACATTTAGTTGACCCCTAATCATTGACGCATTAGAAGTATTTGAAATGCAATACCATACATTATCATCAACATTTAGATTTAACCCATTCTTTTGCAGTGTCATAGGCCAATCAAAAAATATTTTAAACAAATCTTTAGGAATCGTACAAATTTCTATCATAATACCACCTCTATTGTATAATTTATAATCCAGGGTATTTATTTTCTACTGTAAACTGTTAGACCCTATCTTATTATATCCAAAGTTAACTATCCAATTTTTTGCTTATGCTATTACAGGGTCTCTTTCCCGGTGTTAAATTTAAAATCTGGTTTATACTTACCTTCTTTCCATAGATTGTATAACCTGATGAACTCCTGCTTACTAAATATGTCATTGATATAATGTTGTCTATTTAATTCATTAGCAATCCATTCCTCGTCATGAGAACAACTATCAAATACTGTTTTGGTGAATATTAATCGCTTTTCTTCATAAGATAATTGTTCTGTTACATTTGTAACCAATCCGGTTCCTCTATAAATAATATCGTCTTGATCGATAGCAGATTCACCACATTTACAGTATTCCATATGATGGTGTATACAACCGGTTATAATGTCGCCACAAGTATTACATTTAAAAAATTGTATAGGCTTACCATTTTTGTATCTAAATAATGTAGTTGTTTTAATAGGTGTGTTATCAGGTGTCAATTCAAATGTAAATCCACATTTTTGACATTCCTGATATTTACCATCTGTTATTACTACAGGTTCACTGCAGTAAGGACACGTTACATGTGTAGGTACATCCATTATATATTATAATAGATGTTATAAGATTATAATAATTTCGCTATACACATCAAATTCGATGTAGTATAAATACTATACATGAAGATACTATAGTCGTATAGAAACAAATTTTAAAAATTAAATGAAAATCCATAGTTTTTTAATTAAATATTTTTTCGTCTTCTAACGTGAGATTATACCGTTTTACAATGATCTCCTCACCATTTATCAAAAATGTAAATAGTTTGGTCTTATCGGGTGTGATATAATTGTGTATTTCTTTTGGTTTGGACATTTATACTCTCCTCAAATTTGACTCTAGCACTTTTCATTTACGAAATGTATTATTATTCATTAAGCCATTTAATAAAGATGTTTATACCTATTCCATTTTCATGAGTTTTATGCCACAATATATGGCATTCATTGCATAGAGTAATCCCATTATTAACATCTTGATTAATATTTAGATTACATTTAAACTCTTTTGGAATTATATGATGCACTGTAAGATGACGATTAGATCCACATTTTTGACACGTAAATCTGTCGCGCATTAATACAGCATCTCTCCATTCGGATGTAGCCACTATATGTTTTGCTTCAGTTAATACTTTCAATCCTTTTTTATGAGATATGATAAATCCACGAATACCTTCAATATAATCATTGATTTCAGTATTTGCTTCATAACGTATTTGATCAATATCATCATTAATTTTTTCTTTTAACGCATTTAATATAACTAATAATCGTTCTCCTTCCGTAAGTTTGTTCTCAAAATCGATACATTTTAATTCTAGATCATCCATATGATCGTTAATAAATTAGATGTAATTTGATTTAAAGTTATTCGATAGCATCAGATAGCCTATGTTTTCGTTTCATTAAAAGTTTGCCTTTTTTTACATTGTTACAATTCAAACAAGTATATGTATCAGTTATAGCATTGTATGGCATAAGCATACCACACTTATTACAATTAATCTTAACCAAAGTATTATATACTTGAATATACTACTATAAAAAATTATCGATCATATATAAATGCAAATAAGAAAAAATAGATAGATTATATTAAAAATAGTTACATTATATAAAAGTTATATTATAGATACAAATAGAAAAAATATATATATTGTAATTGAATATAGAAATGTTAGCATAGATATAAATAAAATTAATTTGATTAGATTAATAATATTCTTCATAATTATCGTCACCGACATATGTCATGACTTTTTCCATGCATTCGCTGCACAATGTCAGAGTTACATCACCACATGATTTATCAATATAATCTATATATTTACCAGTTATCATTCCTCCATATTCCATACGAGTAATCCAATGTCCACATACACAACATTTGAGCGAGCGATCTGCAGTTCGTTTTTCTCCAGGTATCAAATCTCTACACGACATGATTTATCTTAATATAATAATTATAGCCACTTGTTGAATTCATTGACATCGCGTTTGTAATAAATATGTGGAATTACTACAGAATAATACATTTTTCCCATAGATTTACCAACTTTTTTTGATATGTAAAAATGTAACTTATGAAAACCAAATATGTTTTGAGGCATTGCAAGTAGAATATCGTTGCTTCTCATCATAAAATATATATTTACTTTATCATTTTCAATCCAACATTGAACATATTGTAAACAAGGAACGTCTTTTTTTATTTCATCAATATGTGGTTGCCACGTAATCGCAAGAGCACGTCTTGATGTAGGCTCTTCTATTAATTTTTCAACGATATAATTAATTTGATCAATATGTTCATCTATAATTGGATTATATATTTCAGGTGATACAAATGTAGCAATGATATTATTATAGTAATTAATCATATAGTTAAATAATCTAGTATGATAATCATAGACAAAGTGGCCCGAGGTTCCATTTACAATATCATTCGCATATTTCTTATAAAATTCTTTTCCATACGGTGAGTTCTTATGAATATATTTATAATACCATGCTTGTTCAATACAAATAGTAAATGGAGGCGACTGTAACGTGTGTTCACCATCTTCCGTAACAACCTCTACGTTATTATTGATTACGTTGTTAACAGCAACACTATATGCTTCCTCAAGCGATCTTACAGATGCATAAGGCTTAAACGACTTATCTTTATGAAACAACATGATATATTGATTAGATACAATAATAGTTAAATGTTATCATTATCATTTTTCTCATATACGAATATACATCGAATATCATAGTTATCTATTGTTATTATCATAGTTAACTGTGTCATTGTTAAACGGCGACAGATGATATATAAAATCCCAGAAAGTTGGAATCGAACCAACAAATCATATGTCAATCGGGGATTTGGTCATTTTGACATACCACCGGATTTCACTTACCAGTGCCTCAACCTTTGAAGTTCATCTGGGATAGAGTATTATAAAAGTTATATTATATAAATGTTACTATTAATCTAATTTTAATTTGCTTAAATATACAACACCTAGGCCATTGCACAATACCAAAATTTATCAGTATTTTTACATTTCGGGCATATTACAGGCTTAATCTTCTTCATCTTAATGTGGCAGGAGACTCTGTCCTCGGCTTTGCGTAGCAAAACAGGGCAGAGAGGAATGCCACTTCACCCCTATAGATAATTGTGTAGACAAAACTATTAATACTTATTGATCATAATAATATATGAACAAAGTATGATACTCACAACTACTTGTAACTTAAGGTTAACCAAGAAGGAGTTTGTAATAGTTGATACTTTGTCGTTTCTCTCTAAGAACTTGTATAACTTTGGATTGTACCAAACACGACAGTATTTCTTTGCAAATGAAACATTATTAAAATATAATGAGAATTATAAAATTTGTAAAGAAAATGAGAATTACAAGTTATTGGGATCTGATGCATCTCAGCAAACACTGAAACTTGCTGAACGAAACTTAAAATCGTTTCTTGCTTTAAAGAAGAAACAAGATGCAGGGTATTGGCAAGATCCGATCAATCTCCCAAGATATTTGCCCAAAAATGGTAGATATATCCTGATATATCCAAAAGAACATCTTAAGTGTCATGGATCAGAGGCCATCGTGCCCCTCTCTACTCAATTCAGAAGAGAACACAATTTGAAGAGAGGTGAGTTCAGGATCCCGATCCCTAAACAAGTGAACCCTAACCAACTCAAAGAGTTACGAATCCTACCTCGTCATGGAGGATACAAGTCACAATGGGTTTATGAAGTACCTGATAAAGAATCCTTAAATCAAGATAACTATCTATCAATTGACTTAGGAGTTACTAATTTTGCTACTTGTGTTGAGTCTGTTACTGGGACTGCTACGATCTACGATGGCAGACTTATAAAATCTATCAACCAGTATTACAACAAGAAAAACGCTGAACTCCAATCGATCAAAGATAAACAAGGGATTAAAAGTATTACTAACCAACAACGTAAGTTAATCACGGATCGAGCCAATAAGATCAACGATGTGATGAATAAGATCGTATACTCAATCATACAGACTTGTATCGATAAAAACATCGGAACTGTGCTGATTGGTGAGTTGAAAGGGATCAAGCAAGAGATCAATCACGGATCTCGAAACAACCAGAACTTTGTACAGATACCATTTGCTAGGTTCAAATCTAAACTGACTTCAAAATGTAAAATGAATGGTATTGAAGTCAAGTTAATAGATGAATCTTACACCTCAAAATGTGATGCTCTTGCAGGTGAATCTATTGAACCTCATGATTCTTACTCAGGTAAAAGAGTCAAAAGAGGTCTATTCAAATCTAGAACAGGAAAAGTTATCAATGCTGATGTAAACGGAGCATTGAACATTTTACGCAAAGTATCTGATGAGTCTGAAAAGATAATCAGTAGTGGTCGCGTCTACCGACCTGTTTCTTGTCAAGTGGTTAAACTTGAATCGAAACTAATTAAATTGAGTTAGATTGTAATATCTAAATCAAGCCCCTTCCTCGGTAGCAGGGAGGGGTAGTTGACCGACATCTCTCAATGCACTAGTATGCACTCCATAACGTTTATTGTCACATAAAATACCTATGATATTATTTGCATATATTTGATATACAATTCCAATAGACCACCCATTACCATCAGGATTTAAAAACTTATAGTCTTCATTTAATTGTATCGTCTTCTTCATACGTATTACATACCTTTCTTTTAAATGGATTATTTATAAGTTTATATAATAGATAGATGGAGATTAGTAAAGCAAATATAAATAAAACGAATGAAATGTTTAAAATCATAATATACCCCTATTTTTCCAGACTATAGCACTACTATCTACTCTATGAATTGGACCACAATACCAGTCATCGGGAACAAACTCATTCATATGTATATTTGCAAAATCAAAGAATGCTTTGTATACTTCCGGTTGACATTGGATTCCACTGGTATCAAATACATCATGAACCATCATCACTCCACCAGGTATTAGTTTATTCCAAAAGTTTACCAAATCAAATGTACATCCATCATATGTATGATCGCCATCAATGAATGCAAATTCAACATTATTTGGTATCATATCAATCACATTTTGATCTAATGAACTGCCTTCAATTAATATGATATCCTCTGCATTATGACTAAACAGAGTGGATAATTCATCGCGTAGTTTTATATCAATTCCATAAATAGTGGTTGATTTATTACAATATTTCCATGTATCAACCATATATTGAATAGATCTACCTTTATAGCATCCGATATTTACAGCACAGTTACTTCGATGGATATTACTATATAGCGTTCTAATCATTAATCCTTCAAATGGACTTATACATCCTGTTACATTATTATCTAATTGCATGTGTTATTTCCTCATATAATTACAATGGGCAGTTTTTACAACAATTTATATAATCATATGTTTCAATGTCATCTATTATATAATCATCGGTCATACGAATACAACAAGGGTGTAGCCTTCCCAAATAATCATAGTATAATGAGGTGATACCCCATTCACAAAACGATGATCTCGAACCTTTTATTATAGTATCATTATGTAAACAATGTGCATTTACTGCTTCATGGTAAAAGATATTATAATCACTATGAAAAGGATCTATCCACACCTCACAAGAAACAATATTAATTGGAATTTTATTAGTTTTACAAAATGTTTTTAATTCTTCGATATCATCAGGTGTATTATACATTGTTTTAACACAATTTATTTCAACATTCCACTTATTATGCTTACATGATAACAGATTGTTAACTACATCATTAATATTGAATCCGCGCATATTATAATATCTTGATTCATCTAATGTATCAATTGAAAATATAATTTTGTTAAATGCACATTCATGGATAGGAATGGTACCATTTGTTATGGTCATCGTCTTATAACCCAATGATATAGCATCTTTTGCCAATTCATTAATAAAAGGATTTAAATATGGTTCTCCAAGTCCCTGTAATTTAACCCATTCGATTTGTCCTTTATACAGTTCAAGCAAGTTTTTATACACATCATGATTTATATTACCATGGTGTTCTTTGGTTCTGTTACAATGTTTACACTTAAGATTACAATTTCGTGTAATTTCAATTTGTAGTATATCTACCATATTTATCAAAAATGTTTAATTATATTTGATTTTAAATTAATACTTTTATATCTCATAGTTTTATCACTGGATATGCTAATAACCATTCATAAAATTTTCTAAATGTAAATGCACTATATGCTTCATTTACTTCTCGATAAATTTCATCGTTGCAAGGTGTTACTCTGGATTTCATATAGAATATATTAATGCATGATTTAAAACATGTTGCAATTACCTTCATAACCAATATAGGATCTTTATATATTTTTATACCATATGCAATCATAATTAACGATCTAATTGGAACTAAAACTAGCCTATTTCTCAATGATAGAAACCTATTTAAGATTATATTACCATTTCTAACATAATAAAACCACCCACGTTTATGGAATCTGTTTGTTTGTGATATGTAATGAATGGGTGAAACTGTAGAGTCATATAAAACATCAAAATTATTATAAAGTAGTTTCAAGGCAGTATCAGCCTCATTCCAATATATGTTAAAATATTCATCATATAATCCAATCGATTTAAATATATTTGCATTGAATAAAGCGCAACATCCTATAAAGTCATATACTCTAAATGGTCTTTTTGGAAGACGTTTTATATCAATGTATTTGGTCATTGGAAATTTAAATTCCAACAATGGTAATGGCTCAATTGGACCAACAACATTACATGCTACCATTCCAATATTTGGTTTACTTTGTATGTCCTTAACTAATTTTGTAATAGTGTTAACTTCTTGTAATACACAATCATCGTCCATAACAAGAATATAATCTACGCTATGCTCTTCTATTGCAATTTTAAATCCAACATTTAACGTTTCCATTGCACTATATTTACTATTGTCCATTATTTTACAATAAAAGTTGTTATACTTCTCATGCAACGTTTTAATATAATTATCAGAACCATCTTTACTACAGTTATCAACTACAATTATTTCAAAGTTACTATAATCCTGTTTATAAACTGATTCGATAACCTGTTTTAACATTTCAAGTCTATTCCAACACGAAATTACAATTCCAACCTTTGGATACTCTTCTATTTTTACCATGATAAACTTATTTTATAGTTTTAAATAAATATAATTAAATATAATTAAATATAATCGAATGCAACTTTTTTCCATACTTCTTCAATTTTTGGAATAACTGTATCATAACTATAATTGTCATATGCAATATTGAATGCATTATCACCAATTATTTGTCTCAAATCATTATGATATACCAGTTCAAATAATACATCTGTATACTCTTTAATGTTAGATACAACAAAACCTCCATTTCCAATTATAGATGACATTGCATTATAATATGGCGTTCTATGACTTATACAAGGTAATCTATGAATCATTGCTTCTGCTATAGCCATGCCATAGGTTTCACCATCTTTACGTCCATGGGTATAAATGTCTAATGTATTTAAAAACAGACTTACATTTTCCTGATATGGAATAAATGAAATGTTTTTAATGTTTAATAGTGCTGCTTGTTTTTTATACAAATCAGAAGCATTCATGATTACCATATGTACAGTATTACAGTTATCTTCTAACTGTTTAAATGCTTCTAATTGAACTGGAGAAAAAAGTGTATCATCTTTACGTTGATGAAACCCACACACAGTTTTATCATTGGATATATTCAACGCACTTCTTAAATTTTCATTTGTAAACTTTTTTACTGGAACTGGAATCACGCATGAATTATAATTTAACCCACCAGAATGTATCCACTGCTCTCTTACATAGTTTGAATTTAAAATGTGATATTTCACTCCAGGTATCTCATTATATGGTGGAAAAACTGTAAACTCACACACATTCATATCATCATTAAAGTTAGATGTCGGTTCTTCAGACCATCCAAAATTTGTAATTTGGATAACATCATAATTGTCAGGATTAAATTTATTCCAAAAATCACCCCATTTATCTTTATTTAACAGTGTAAAAGGAAACCATTTAAATCTATGATTATCACATTTAAATTTTATAATATTGACACCATTATCTAATAGATACTTTTCTCTATCTGCAAATGCCATTAAATCAGTTGTATAATAATCAATAACAAACATATCTTTGTTACATTCTGATGCCATTATTTGGAGAAATCTTTCAGTCCCACCATAAAACAATCCATTTTCTCGTATAATTGCAACTCTAATTTTATCAGTAGTAATATCAATAATATCAATCACCTTCTACGCTTTACATCTTTGCCAGTAATACGCCATAAGATATATCCAATAATTCTTTTTATATTATTAGACTTAAGTAAATTCAAACCATGTTTATATAAAAATATACATTTTATATGATTATTTGAATATAATTCATTATAAACAATCATTCTAGAGTTAAAACTTTTTATGTTTGTTTCACATAAACCTTTTAATCTTGGAATTCTCCAAATATCAAGTGGATAATATTGCAATGGATTCTTCTTTATAATATCAACTATTTTTTCAAGATATTTATCAACGTCATTATCTTGCTTAAATATATTAACATCTACATTAGACGGATATGTAAATTTACCCGCTAAATCGACCCTAACGTTTAATTCATTTATATACTTCATATTTATTTCATCTATATCACCACCCTCTAATAATTCCATACATTTATAATATGAACATTTAGTAGCAGTATAAATAGGATCTGATGTTCCAAAATGCAACAATGCTTCATTTATAATTTCAAATTTTTCTTCTCGTCCAATTGGAATTTTATCTTCATGGATAAGTGAGTTACCATGATAATTTATTCCATTATACTTAAATGCAATGCCTTGAATCTCATCAACATAATTATTTAAAGCAGTATATAATCCACCATTTATATGATACCATCTACAATAAAGTGCATCATCAAATCCATATTGTAATCTTTCAATTAATTCATTACTCATTACCTCATCGGCATCTATCACTACAAAATGTGTACCATTATGTTCTAACCCTTTATCTAATACAAACTGACGCCTCTCTTTATAATTTAAATTTGTATTTATGTCACCCTCTTTATACAAGTATACATTGGAAAACTGACTACAATATTCATAGGTTCCATCATTAGAGTTATCAAGAATTATAATCTCATCGCATACTTTCAACAGGTTTACTAGTGAATACTTAATAAAATAAATTTCATTATAAGTAATCATCAATCCTATTGTTTTTCTTGATTTTATTTTTTCCATATAAAATCCCACATGGAATTTACTGTATTATTTATCAACATATATTGCCACTTTAATGGAATTGTATTACATTTACTCCTAAATATTGTCTTAATTATATATTGCAACGTAAGCATAAAGTTAGAACATATATTTTTACTATAATAACCAACAATTAAATAATTCAACATCATCAATTTTACTGCATTTAACTTATTAAAATATCTATATGCAACGTTATGATAATTATGCAAATATTGATATGAATCTCCTATTTTTACAACTCCTCTATGAATTACTTCAATAGCAGGATCATTATACACCCTATATCCATTTACAACACACCTACATGATAAATCTAGTTCATTCATATATAATTTAAATGATTCATCATAATAACCGACCTGCTTTAAAATCTCATTATTAAATATTGCACATGAACCTTTAAAATCAAAATATTCAATCAAATCAACATCTAATTTAATTTGATTGTTATCATCTATATAACCAAAATAATTAACTGGTTCATACATATCTAATCTAAATTGTTCTTTATTTTCGCAATCAAATATTGAAACACCTACTATTGCAATATCATCACAACTAGTAATATCATAGATCATATTAGTTAAAGAAGTAGTATCCTTAAAAAAAGCATCATCATCCATTACTAATATATATTTACCAGATGCCATTTTAAATGCCAAGTTAAGAGTTTGCATTGCCGTATACTTACTATGATCCATTACTTTATAAGTTAGTTTATCACCCAATCTATGTTTTAATGATTGTAAATATTTAACCGTATCATCATTGCTACAATTATCAACTACAATCAACTCCCAATCATCGGTTTCATTTATATAATCTTGTCTTAAAACAGAATCTATAGCACATGACAAATCACCACACCTATTCCACGTACTAATACATATTGACAATTCCATCGCACCTACTATATGTTATTAATACTATTTAAATACACGTTTGTATAATTTATTCAATAACATAGAATTTATTCAATAACATAGAATTTATTCAATAACATAGAATTTATATCATAAAATAGAATTTATTCAATAACATAGAACTCACAGTTTAATAACATAGAATTTATTCAATAACATAGAACTCACAGTTTAATAACATAGAATTTATTCA
>CAZCND010000022.1:0-11465 GCA_964500195.1 uncultured Candidatus Saccharibacteria bacterium
CTCCGCAATGTTTTTTGAAACAACAATCTTTTACGCTCGGTAGCTGTATTTCATTTCGCTCCAAAGATTATTGCTCCAAAAAACACGGATATTTTTCTGCTGAAAAATTCCTATGCTCGCGTCGACACGCTCCGCAATGTTTTTTGAAACAACAATCTTTTACGCTCGGTAGCTGTATTTCATTTCGCTCCAAAGATTATTGCTCCAAAAAACACCAACCTTGCATTTAGCCCGAGTTCGTGTATTACTATAGATAAGAATAATCTTTTAAAAAAGAAAAAAATGATAACAATTAGCAGTTACACCATCATTTTAATGATGAGTTTAGGACTGGTGATTGTTTCATCAGTTTTATATATAAGGAACATGAGAACCGACAGGTCGTTTCTTGGAAAGTTTGGGGCGATAATTTTTTTGGTTCTTTATCTCTTTATATTTCATTTTTTGATAAAAAAGGAATTTAACAGAGAGACTGACAGTGAATTCGAGTATTTAGTCTATGGACTTATACTTTTATATTTTGCAATCTCCTGGTATATTTCTTTCGGCTGGTATAAAAAAGACCCATCTTGATGTGTGGGTCTTTTTATTTTTATTGTTCTTCTAAGAATTTAAAAACTTTTTCATTACCCAAAACTTGTTCCACATATGCTTTAGCTCGGGTGATATCTGCCTCTTTATACACTTGCATAATCTCGGCAACTTCTTTTTCGATTTCTTCTTCAGTTGGTTTCAAGTTTTCCTTTTGAGAAATTAAATTTATAATCATTTGAAGTTTCGCTCGTTTCTCAGCATCTTGTTTCCAGTCGTTTCGCAAATCTTCTTCCTTTTTACCTATCTTCTCTAGATAATCCTTGAAGTTTAATCCTGCACTCGTGATATCAGACTCCAATCTGAATAACATTTTATCTGTTTCACTTTTTATTAATATGTCAGGTACTTCTCCTTCGGTTTGCTTTATAATTTCTTCGACAATAGCCAATCTTGATTTATCTTTTTGCTCTGTCTCTTTTTCGATTTTTAAATTATTTTTTATTTTTTCTTTTAGCTCGTCGACATTTTTAAATTCTCCAAAAGATTTTGCAAAATCATCATTTAGTTCTGGCCAATCCTCTTCTTTTATTTCAGCATGAGCCTTGGCGTGCTCTTCTTCACTTTCACCCTCTTTGTGTTCATGTGGAGGACGGTTTTGTTCGGCTCTCATTTTGCGAAGGTCATTGATTACTTTTTCAACATCTTTTTCATCAATAACAATTTCTTTTTTGTTCTCACTTTTTTTATTTTCTTCCCTTGCAATTTTTTTATAATCAGGAAGTTTCATGTCTGGCAGAGTGGCAGTAACTATTTTAAATTCTAAATCAGAACCCTTACCAATTTTTGTGATAGTTATTTGCGGATGACCAATAGCGTCAATTTTATTTTCTTCCAGAATCTTGAAATAATTTTCTTGTAAAGCTTGCTCGGCCATTTGCTCTAAGAGTTCCATTTCCTTTGTGTTTTCTTTGACAACACTAGCGGGGGCCTTACCTTTACGAAAACCAGTGATTTCTTTTTCTTTACCAATTATTTCCAGAGCTTTTGTTTCATAGCTCTCAAATTCTTTGGCTTCAATTAATCCAATAATTTCAATTTGACTCTTATCTAATTTTTTTATAGTTGTTTTCATCTTACTTCTTTATTGTTTACCTTTTTATATAAACGACCTATTGTGAAACGATTATTCTTCCGTTCCATCATCAACAATTCCTCCTTCTAAAATATCTTCATCGCTTATTTCATTTTCTTCCAAACCGCCTTTAACTACACCTGTTTCACTAATTTCTGCCCCTTTTATATCTATCCTCCAGCCGGTTAATTTAGCAGCCAAGCGAACATTTTGTCCTCCTTTTCCGATAGCCAAAGATAATTGATCTGGTGAAACCTCGAGCACTGCTTTGTGTTCGTCTTCATTTACTTCAATATCTGTGACAGTAGCTGGAGAGATTGCACTGGCAATATATGTAGCTGGGTCAGGAGACCAAGGAATGATGTCTATTTTTTCCCCATTCAATTCTCCCATGACTGTTGTGACACGAACTCCTTTTTGTCCAACACAAGATCCGACAGGATCAATATGTTCATCGTTTGAAAAGACTGCAATTTTTGAACGGCTACCTGCTTCTCTGGCGATTGATTTTATTTCGACTACACCTGAAGCAATTTCTGGAGCTTCCATTGCAAAAAGTCCTTCAACAAAACTAGGGTGGGTTCGAGAAAGTTTTAGGTTTACTCCGCGGGGGGATTCTTCTACTTGGTAGAGGTAAGCTTTAATTCTATCTCCTCGTCCGTAAAATTCTCCAGGGATTTGTTCCTCTGGTAAAATTATTCCTGAGGCTCTGTTGAAATCAATGTAAACAATCCCTCTCTCAATTTTTGAAACAAAACCATTAATTATTTCTCCTTCTCTTGCGCCATATTCTTCGACGATGACTCCTCTTTCTGCCTCTCTTATTTTTTGAATAATAACTTGCTTAGCTGTTTGAGCGGCAATTCTTCCGTAGTCTCCTTTGTCCTCAAGAGGAAAAACCAATTCATCTCCTGGCTTAACATCACTTTTAATTTTTTTAGCATCTTCTATCCAGATGTGGTGTTCTTCATTAAAGCGAACTCTCTCATCATCATCAGCTATTTCTTCCTCAACATCTTCACCTTCTTCGACTACTCGGACGAGGCTATCATCAACCACAATTTTTATTTGGTAAAATTCCATAACCCCAGAATCAATATCTATTTTGGCACGGACTATCTGACCCTTTTTGCCGTAGTCTTTCTTGTAGGCTGCAGCCAAAGCTTGCTCGATAGCATCTATGATTTTTTCCCTTGGTATTTTCCTTTCTTGCTCTAATTGTTCAAGAGCAGACTTCATTGTTTTTAGGTCTAACATATTTAATTTTTATTAAGTTTTTAAAATAAAAGTCCGGTTTCGAAACGGACTTACTACTTATATATTACATTAAAAATGTGGTAAGTCAATCGGTGACAAAACACTGGATGTTTAGGTTGGCCACGATCCAGGATACAATAAACTTATACTGAAAATAAAAAGATTTAATGTTGGTGGGTATACACACCATCTTTTAAATAAGGTAAACACCAAGAGGAGTAGAGAAACCAAAGAAAAATGGTGACCGATCTTAATTTTTAAGAATGTGTTTTAAAAGCCACCCCCCTTAATTAGGAAGTGGTTTTTTGGTGCTGAAATCATTTTAAACATCTCAATTTTGGAGTAGGGGCTATTTATGGTATTCTTATTTATGTGATTAAATTTTTCCCCATGGATGATTTTTATAAGAAAGATGTAGAAAGATATATACGAAGTAAGGATGTTTGTAAATACCTCTCGTGGCAACCTTATAATGCTGAGGGTAAAATAGAAGAGTACTTTAGATATGCAAAAAAGGCCAACAGATACCCGGACGAGATTTTAATTATTTTTTACAAGGGAATTTTCGTTGGCACGCTGCACATATTAAAGAAAACAGAGGGGGTCGCACAAATGGGATTTGGTCTTTTGCCAACTTTTTGGGGAAGGGGTTTGGGAAGTGATTGTTGTCTGGAACTTATAAAATATATTCACATGACGGAATGGAAAGACAATATAATTAAGTTGATAACCGTAATTCACAAAGAAAATACTGCAGCTATAAAAATTGCCTCAAAAAATTTTTTTACTAAGGACATAAATCAAGTGGGGGTTAAAACTAATTACATAAGATATATATTATATATATGAAGTTAGATCAAAATATTTTGTTTGTTTTAAACAACATGCACAAAGATGGAACTTTGATTTGTGCTGTTCAGTTTGGTTCATCCGTCTACTCTCCTGATCTTTACAATGACATAGACATTGCACTGGTTATAAAAGATGAAGGATTAGAAGAGTTTGTAAACAATACTAAAGATTTATTTACCAAGAAATATGATATTTCCCTTATTTTGGAAAGTGAAATTACACAAAATTTCTATTTTGGAGGTCATGGTGTGTATCTTGTCGAGGCTTTTAAAAGTGGTATAATTTTAGCTGGTACGAATATCTTTGTTGAAAAATATGGGCAATTAAATGAACTTGATGTAAAAAAAGCTGTTTTTGAGAGAATGAGAGAGTATGTTTATATACTGAGGAAGAGTTATTTTGTTGATGAAAAAAATATACTATTCTTATCTCGTTATACAAAATTTTTAAGATTATCACTATTTTTAGATGGGTATTTTAATTATCAAAGTTCTATGGAATTAAAAAATGATGATATCTCAAAATTTTATAATAAAAACTTTGGGGTTGATGTTGAAAATATATCAGACACAGAAAAGAAATTAATTTTAGAAAAAATATGGAAAAGACTAAGAGAAAAGTACTCATAACAGGGGGGACATCAGGATTAGGTTTTTCTATTGCCGAGCAGTCTTTAAAAGAGGGGCTTTTTCCGATAATGGTGTATTTAAATGATGAATTTAACAAAGATAAGGCAAGAGAAAAACTGGAGCAAAGAGGATTTGTTTGTGAGAAGGATTTCAGGATTTTATCTTTTGATGTCTCAGATATTGAGTCAATAAATAAGGCCATGAAGATTTTTTCGTTTGATGGTTTAAGCAATGTGTATTATCTGGTTAATTCTGCTGCTGTCTTAAAGAGAGGTTCCATTCTTACGCTTTCTGCTGAAGATTGGGCCACAACCTTGAATGTAAATGTTTTGGGTATTGTCAACATGTCAAAGTATTTTTATGAAAATTGCCCAAACGCTTCCTCTATTGTTAATATTGGTAGTATTAGAGGTGAGCCTTCGGTTGCCAGGTCTGGAAATGCAGCATATTCAGTAAGTAAATCGACCATTCCTACCATAACCGCGTTACTGGCAAAAACATTTCAGAAAAAAATAAGAGTAAATGCCGTTTCTCCTGGTGTTATGGACACAAAACAGAGGGTTGGTATACCAGAAATCGAAAACAAAAAATCCGGATACGGAAACACTATTTTAAAGAGAAATGGAAAAACAGAGGAAATCGCCATGATGGTTTTGTTTTTGCTTTCCGATAATTCTTCGTATATTACTGGTTCGAATTTTGTCGTTGATGGTGGTTATTCTATTAATTATATTAAATAATATATGATTGATTTTATAAAAGGGTTTGGAACAAATTTTCATAAAATTTACATAGAAAATGCAAAATTATATAACGATTTTAGTTCGGCAGAAATATTTTCAACTGAATTATCACAAAAAATAGAGTCATTGTTCGTTGGGGAGGTTGCCCTAGATGTTGGTGCTGGAACTTGTCACAAAACAAACATTTTCTCGAGTTTTTTTGATAAGATCTATGGTTTAGACCCTTCCAAAGAACTTCTTGATTTTGCAAGAGATAAAAATTCAAATAACCGTAAGATCGAATATTTACTTGCTTCCGCTGATCACATACCCTTATTGGACAATTCTGTTGATGTAATAATTTCAACATGGGCATCGCTGCCACTAGAAGAAGCTATATCGGAAATGAAACGCGTTTGTAAACCAAATGGAAATATAATTCGTATTGGTACTACTGTCATTGACGAGTTTACTTCGATGTTTCCAGAATATTCTATGGATAGAATTAATTATGTAAATGAATATTTTAGAAATCAGGGTTTTGTGGAAGAAGTACATGATGTGTTGATTAAATTTGAAGATTTACAAAAAGCAAAAAACATACTCAGTCTTGTTCTCGGAATTGATAAAGATCTAGTGTTAAAAAGTGAATATGTCCACGAGGTCGTGTTACATTATAAAAAAAATGTTAAAATACAAAGATGATAACTTACAAAATAAAATATAGAGGTTATATTTCAAGTTTGTACATTCCAGAAAAAAAATCTGGGAAAACCGTTTTTCTTTTGCCGGGGTTGCCAACATCGTCAAACATAGATAAATTGGTACAATGTTTTTTAGATGCAGGCTGTTGTGTCTTTTATCCACAACTTGCAGGTTCTTTTGATAGCGGTGGAAATTTTGACGGTTTTAATCACATTTTAGAAGTAAAAAATATTCTCAAAATGGCGCAACAGAAAAGTTTTAAGGAATTATATTTTTGTAAAAATATCAATATCGGAAAGAACAGTGAGGTAATTCTGGTGGGTATGAGTTATAGTGGCCTGATTGCCTTATTGGGTGAAACAAAGGAAGTATCAAAAATATTACTGCTTTCTCCTGTGTTGCTTTACAACCAGAAAGATATATCTAAAATAATTGATTTTGATTTTAAGAACCAAATGGGATCATTGTTGGGTTTACTTTCTCGAGCATTTTCATTTTCATATAGATTGACTTCACAAAAGTTAATGAGAAAGTTTTTATATGGTGAAGATAAAATTTTGAGATTTGACTCAGTCCTTCAGAAGATGAGGGATATCAAAAAGCCGACTCTTATTGTCCATGGTAGAAACGATTATTCTGTGCCGTACCAGATAGATGAATATTTGGTAAAAAAATCTGACAATAAACTCATAGATTTATATATTGGAGACTTTGGACACAGTAGTAGTTCATACACAAAAGAGGCTTTAGATAAAATAAGTAGTTTTATATAAAAAGTAGCTTCTGCCACACGGCCGGAGCTACTTTTATGTGCTAATTTCTTTTCTCTTTGAATTGAGACATTTTTTGATTTGTTCAACATCAACACTTGTGATGTCAAAAATTTCTTTTTCTTCCTTAAGCCATACTGTGGGGCAACCTTTTAAATTTATTAGGAGCTGAGGGTTTAATGTCTTTGCGATTGAACAAACAAAAAATACTAGGTCTTTTACTCTTTCAACAAAGTGAATTCGAATATTATTATCTCCAAAAGTTTTTGAGATAAAGGCAATCTGTGTGGCCCATAGTAATTGGTGCTTTATTCCAAAACTGATACCTTCCAAATTTAATTTTGTTGTTTCAACCTCCTTGCTTACTTTATAAGGATTGGCACTTTGTCTGCTTTTGAAGCTCAGCCAGTCTTTTTTGACCCAATCAAAATTAAAACTTTCAAAATTAATTACTGGCCAGTCAATTTTTATAAACAATGCATCAGTTTCTTGTAAGGTCAATTGCGATTTGCAATACATACAAACTCCGTTTTGTACCCTGCGTTGATTAAAACTTCTAATTAAACTAAGTTCTTCATATTTTTTACATTTACAAACCAAACATTCACACCTACTGATATAAACGTTTGATTTTCTTATGACATCCTTAGCGTAATCTACAGCATCTTTCTGACTATCTGTAATGACATAAATCGAGTTTAATTTGAATAACCTATTTAGCACTTGAATGTACCCCTGTGTCGCAAGATTTGCAACATCCACAGATGAGAAATTCATAGTTGTTAGATTTAGTACTGGAACACCAGGTGAAGAAAAAACAGATATTTCTGTTGTTAAATACTCAGCGCGTACATTAGTTCGCGGTCTGATGGGAAGAGAAATTTCTATCATTTTATTAATTTTTTTAAGAGTTAATGTTTTCACTATAAAAAATACCATAAAATAAAAAATAAGCAAGTCTTTCTTAATGTAACATGACATATGCAACTCATATACTAAAATATGAGAATGCGACAAAAACTGGAGGAGACCATATGTTCTTTTAAACAGTTGCAGATGTTGTGTTACATTAAGTTCCCGTTGTTGCCATTTTATTTTGTGCTATCCCATTGACGGTTTTTTGATACCAAAAGGGTCTGTTATAAATTTTAGGAAAATGGATTTTTATGACAAAGAATAAACCCATTAAAGTTTTATGGCGAGATGCCTATTTTTATGAGAATGGAAATATTAGAGGCTCGATTTCTAAAATGACTACATGGGGGAATCTATACAAAGAGGAAAAAGAATATATCATAGTGAGTTCTCCTGTTACTATTAATATTATCTCAAAAGAAAGACATCCAAGAAATATCAATCCAAAATATTATTATATTCCAAAGGGAATGGTTATTTCTATTAGAGAAATAACCAAAGAGCAAATGGATAAAGAAAAAAATGAAAAAATATTAAATTTACATTAAAAGATTTTGGTGTAAAAAGAGAGGAAAGAATTCTCAAAAATGGTCGCAAGGTTGTCTTATATGATAAAAAGAATCCCCCTTTATATTTCTGAATTACAAAACCCTACAACTCCACCTTACTATTACCTGCTCCAAATATGTCCTTCATTGTTTTGTGGTGGGTAGCGTTTTTGTTAAGACATACTGGTTTTGTAAAAACACCTTGTATATCGTAATGGTAGTGTTCATAACAAAAGAGCTTGCAGTTCCTTTTGTGTTTTAAACTATTTTAAGGAAAATGTTGAGTTTTGCAACTCACAGTGGAGTAGGGGGTGGAAAAGCAAGTGTGGGTGGAACAAAAGGAAAGGTGGAAAAACACTAGCTGGCAATTTTATTTATGCTATAATTTACTTAATATTTAAATTATTATTAATCTTAAAATTAAAACATGAAACTATTAAAAATTTCTCTCATAAGCCTGCTCACAATTTTTTCTTTTGTTTCCGCAACAATGGTCTTTGCGGAAGAACAAAAAGTTGATGAGTCTGTGAAGGTATCAAACATATTTATTGATAAACTAAACATCTCTTCTCAAAAAGATAATCTTCTGGATATATCTTTTATCTTGAAGAACGGAGATGGTGCTCACGCCTATTCCAAGATAAGTGTTGAATTAGTAGATTTTAATCAGAAAATTGTTGATCGCTATGTTTTACCAGATACCTTTACGATAGAACCTAATTCTGAGATACCTAATAATATTAGTTACAGTGCACCTTTGGGTTTGAGCGGTGATTATTCCCTAAGATTATTGGTTGGGAATGATAGTGGTATTCCATTGGCGGCAAATTCCTTAAAGGTTAGTTTAAATAGAGATTCCAATTTTATAGAACTAATTCCAAATACTTGTTTTTTGGCTTCTTCGAGTAACAACGAAAACAAAGTGGTAATTGATGATACTCTTGTTTTAGAAAAAGCAGAAAACATTATTCTCTCTTTTCAAATAAAAAACAATCTAAAAGAAAACTTTAAACTAAATCCTGCCTATGAAACACACAAAGACAATCTTTATGGAGAGATAATAGACCAAAAGTACCAAAAAGAAGAAATCATAATTTTAGCTGGTGAGGAAAAATTAATTTCTCTAATTATGCCAACTGTTTCAGATTCGGGAAATTATGTTACTCAGGTATCATTGAAACAAGGGAGTAAAATTTATAATAGAGTGTTAGTAAAATATTCTGTTGGTGAAGAAGAATCAGTTAAAATAAAAAATATCTCTTTGGATAAAACTTCCTATAAAAAAGGAGAAAAGATGACATTGGCTGTTCTCTTTAATTATCTTTCTAGCAAAGATGTTTCTCTAAAAATGAATATTTCTGTTTTAGATAAAAAAGGAAATGTCTGTTTACCATCATTTACAGAAATTTTTCCTTCGACTTCAACTTTTTTGAGTTTTGAAAAAGAATTAACATCAGATTGTAATGATCCACATGTCATTGTTAAAGTGACCAATGAAAACGATGAATTATTAACCCAGAAAGATATGGTTTTTGAATCAGTTAAAAAAATAGACAAAACTTTAATTATAGACATTGTTGTTTTAGCTTTAATAGTAATTCTTGTAGTCGCAGGAATTATCATCTTCTTTGTTAAACCAAAAAACAAAAAAGAAGAATTAAAAAATAATGAAAATACTAACAATGAAATTAACAATCAATAAAAAAATATCCGGTGTCTTTTTTCTCTTGGTTTTTTCAATACTATTATTTGGTTTAGCTAATAATGTGTTTGCTGTTAATGAGACAGAGACAGTGCAATATAGATTTCTTCCTTTTGAAGATCAAGGGGGAATTGTAGATGATGGTGATGGTGGTACAACTATTGATGATGGTGATACAACTACGCCTTCTGTGACCCCAGGGGATACCGCAACTATTACTCAATCAGTTACTTTCCACTATGTTTATAACGGAGATTCGAGTTTAGACCCAGGATACCGTCCAATTGACTGCTATTCAGTGGAACCTTCTGGTTTGCGATGTGATATCGATTTAGGTTTTAAATCAAATATAACACCCATATCTTGTGACAATGTTTGGGGAAATAAAAGAATGGATATAGACATAGTGAGACCAACTGGAGATTTCTATGTTTATTGGGAAGCGGATGAATGTGATTACAATATGCCTTATGAAATAACTGGTAGTGGAAGTGTTGCTATTGTTGGTGGTTCATCGACCATAACATCTTCTGGTGATCTTTATTGTAAGGGTGGAACACCAAGTACAACGAATTGTAGTCCTTCTAATGGATGGGAGACTGGTTCTTGCCCCGCTTCTTATTTCTGTCCTGGTTATGGTCAAGGTGTCAGTGGTGACTCTACCACCAACGAAGGGTTAACCCAGACTGTTACATTTTCAAAGGCTGTGATAAAAGATCCTCAGGTTCATGTCTACGGAGACGACATAATAAGGGGCGAAAACGAACAAACAGTCCAAATGACAGTTCCATATCCCACCACAGAAGAGACAAAAAACGCTAGAATATATTGGTTTTCTCAAGATGTAACAAGGTGCACTTGCACATATAATGGGACGAAAGGGGATTGTGGCGAGGGAATTTCTTCTTTTCCGACAGATGCTGTTTTAGCTTCTGGTCAGTCGGGTCTATCTGATGGAGAATATCGGCTAACTTCCGATAAAACATTTACAGTCGAATGTGATTAAAAGTGCTTGACTTTTTCTTAATTTTATACTATACTATAGACAAATAAACATTTGACATATGAAAAATTATAAGGAAAACCTGATATTAATCATCGGGATGATGATTGTATTAGGGACTCACTTAGTGAGTTGCGAAAAGATTCCACCGCCGGTGGTCGTGGAACCTGAGCTCATGCCTAAGCTTGAGCTTACTGTAACCCCCCAAGGAGAAATTCCTTATGGGGAGGTAGCTACTCTAAGATGGCAGACCGTAAATGCTCTTAGGGTCTTTGTAGACGGAGAGAGACAAGAGAATTACAAAGAGGGTAACAAGGGGACTGGTAAACTATTCAAAAATACAGCATTCGTTGTTAGAGCAACGAATGTAAAATTGTATGCAGAGGAGTTTGTTGAGATCGAAGTCGGCCCTTGGTACGAAACTACCTTTGGTTTAGTCTCTTACTATCCTTGGAGATATAAAGCAATGCGCATTTCTAGTTTGGATGGTATAATTTTAGATTACTGGATTCCAGATCCAGAAGTGTTAAGTTGGATTATTTATTACCACACAAACGGAACAGTATCTTACTCTCACACCACGCAGATTGTTACTTGGGTTGTTCCAAACGATGATACTATTATTATAAATGGCACAACTCGAAAGCTTCAGGTTAGTCAAGAGGAAATGATTTTGTCTTATCAAACCACCTATAA
>CAZCND010000023.1:0-11347 GCA_964500195.1 uncultured Candidatus Saccharibacteria bacterium
CATAATTATATTGTGTGTATATCTATTTAATAGTGATTGAGAAAAAATAGAAAGAGAGGTGTTTAATTGGTCTATATGATAGCGGGACTAATGTACGAGTTGGGGGATATATGAGATAGACTTTTTGTGTATCACCGAGGGATAAGTGATACACTACTATATATGATCTAATAGTATTTAATAGTTTTTGACAAGTTGGTATGCTAAAAATGAATTATATTATGTATAAATTACCAGCCGTTGTGAAGAGTGTCGTAGATAAATTTGCTTTTTTTTGGGCCGATTCCTGGGATTTTTAAGAATTCCTTGGCTGATAATGTGCATAGATGGCTTAATGATGACCCGTGAACATCTTTTATGTTGAACCATGTGGTTTTTGGAACGTTTAATATACGCGCCATAAGCATGTCACAATCTCTTGATGATGGAAAATTCAAGACACCTTCTTCTTCGATCTTTTTAATCGACTTAACCATTTGCTTAAGGCCTTGTTTTTCATTAGAATAGCATAATACACGGATGTTGTCCCTGATTAATAATGAAGATACCGCACCATGAATAAGATCTTCATCGATTTTAATATGGAAATTGTTCATTTTTGCAATATAATCATCTACACTGCCCAATATAAGATACATGACAACTTTGTCACACTGATGAGTACAAATGCGACTTACTTGAGTGCGGAATCTACCATCATGTATTGAATTCCACAAATCGTCTATTGATTTGCGTTCAATTATACAAGACTTGCTTTGGAAGTCACCTTCTTGGAGAGTTTTAAATGAGAAATTTACATCTGGAAATTGTTTTGGAAGCCAGTTAGTGACAAGTTTACTTTTTTCTCTTGTGTCAATAATTATGTCTAACAACTATAAATCTCCGTTAGTTAGTATAGAGTAGATATAGCGTACCGTCAGTCCAATCTTTCATCCACGGCGCCCACCTATATTCACTTGATTCAAGGTATAATAACCACCTGTTAAATGTTGCTATAGCACGATCATCGCAGAAGTATCGTCCACCAATATATATACCATTTGATACATCATCTGGTTTAACAGATATACCGGTTTCAAGTACACTATCAAGTGGGACTATATTTGGATCTAATGTATCGATAAAATCATTTATGACTTCAGAAAATGTTAATCGTTCTAACCCAATTATCTTTGATATGACTGCTATATACACTTTTTTCATGTTTTAATTCCTGCATTATTAGATATATTTTTCATAAGACGGGGTAATTTTATAAATTGTGTGGCCATGGTGTCCATTTAGATATGCATCCAGTTCTACACGTGTCATACTTACCATAAGCAAAAATGGAAGTTCTTTTGGTTGATCTTTAATAGGAATTGTAATATATACATCATAGATGCTATTGTAGATGCTTCTTATTTCGCCTACAGTAGCGCGTTTTATATTATTAAAATCAACTTCAAAAGGATAACTTTCAGTAGATTCTTCTAACTTTGACAATGCAACAATATACTTTTCTATACTGTCCATTCGTTGCTCTAGTGAACCTATCTGTTTTGCAAGTTGAACAATGCTGGATTCCATCAATTATAGACATTTAAATTTTATACGTTATATAAATAAAATGGAACGTCTATCTACAAATTTATAATAGGGTTATATTATCGGTTATCAGGTCATATTCCTTGCGTGTTAAATTTCTGATACATTGGATCGATGCATTGTGTTGATATTTTTCATATACATCACTTGGTGAAAGATATCCTTCTAAACAATGGGGCGATGTTCCACCGTCATTATCAACACAAAGTATGCACTCTTTACACGATCTATATAATCTGTTATTATCAATTATCATTTCAATTACCTTTATATTTCATTATAGGGTTTTAATTCCACACGGTTTATGCATATACTTAATTGCTGTCATGTTGAACTGTATCATTTTAATCACCGTTATATTCGCTTATTTTGTTTAGTAAGACATTTTCATAGTAATCATAGAGTGATAGAGGATCTATTTCAATAAATTTTGTAGCAGGTCGAATTATTACTGATGTTATACCAGCATTTATAATTAATTTGGTGCAATCAAAACATGGCTGGCATGTTATAGGTTCACCATTACGTTCACCATAAAGAAACATTATACAATTATTTGCTCGTATACCTGCTTGTGCAATTGCATTCTTTTCAGCATGAGAACAGACACAATATGAAATTCCGGCCCATTCTTTCATGTCTTGTTGAAAATGGTCGTAACCTAACTCACGTTTTACACACCATCCTCTATCTGTGCAATGTTCTTTACCTTTAGGAACACCATTACGACCAGTAGCAATAACGTGTCCGGTATTTGGATCTAAAATAGCAGTGCCATAATGTGTAGATAAGCATGTTGAATACTTTGCTTGTATTATGGCCTCATCCATTCCATAGTTATAAAATCTATCGCTCACTATTATATAGTTATAAGTAATTATATAAAAAGGTTATTAGTCAACTACCCCTCCCTGCTACCGAGGATGGGGACTCCTTGCACAGAAAGTTGATAATTACCTACGATTCTTTTTATGCTTTCTTGGTTTTATAGGATTTGTTTTAGGTGGATTATACTTAATAGGATCATTAATACTATCAATGTTATTGGGAGTAACTTTTGTTAATTCTGATATGCGTTCTTCTTTCATTTGTGTGCGAATTCGCTTAAATATTTCAGTTGGTTTATCAACCTTTTTGTTTTCTTCATGGAAATTTATGGGCATGTCGCGGGTAATGAAATTGTCAATGTGGAATCTTGGTGATGTTCTAATTGGAAAGTTAGAATGAGGCCCTGAATATACAACTAAATTATGAATAAACCATCCGATGTAACAATGCCATACAGGATCGCTGACATATTTCATAATAAACCACTTGATTAAATTGCTAAACGCAGCATGATCTTTTTGACTAATATCTCTATTTGGATCAAACGCATCGAATACGTTACCCATAGTTTTTAATGCAAGAAGCGTAGGCATCTCACTAAATATTTTAGCCATCACGTCTGGATCTGTTGCTGCTTTTTCAAGTTCAACAAATATATTATGATGAAATTGAAATCCAGATAAATAATTAATAAGTGGGTCTTTAAGTAAATTTTCTTTATATGCTGCTTCACATTCATCTTTACAAAAAATTTGACCTGGATATGCAGGAGCAAATAATGCGCCGCATAATGAACAATGGCGTTGTTGTGGAATGTTATCAGGCTGTTTTTCAATAGACGGTTGATTAATGGGTTGCTCACCAGACTGATTAATATCTATATTATTATCTGATTTAACTTCACTGCTATCTTGTTTAGAACGCTCATTGAATTGGTTGTTAACATTTGCATTAACTTCAACGTTATTTTGATTAGACTGGTTAATATCTACATTAATGTTTGATTTAATTTCATTGTTATCTTGATTTAGTTGATTAATATCTACATTAATGTTTGATTTAATTTCATTGTTATCTTGATTTAGTTGATTAATATTATCTACCATTCTTCACCGTGGAGTAAGTTACATTCAAGGCCTCGTCCGTATCCAAACCATTTATCAGGATTATATCTATCATCGATTATCCACATATGACCATTTTTGTTGATCCAAAGTAGGAAGTAATTGATTGATTTAAACCAGAAGACGTTGGTTTTATATTTGTTAATTGCAAGTCTAAATCCCCAATCTATCCAATTTCGAGTACGTTTCCTATAATCAACTTCTTGCCACCATTCATAAACATCAATGAGGGCATTAATATGATTGGCATTTACATCTGCAAATTTATCCTTATGATTTACTATTAAATATGTTACGATACCTCCAATGCGCTCATAGTATGCTATATCTACACGATCTAATGCAATAAAAAAGTCAGTAGCAATATTTTTTATTTGCTTCTCAACCATTCCGGGTTTAAATGATTTATACACTTTATCATATTCATCAAGAAATCGTATAAAGAACTCTTCGTTTGGAACAGGCTGTTCATCTTTTTCTGTAGTTCGTGCTAATCGTCTATCGAATTTTAAACGAAGGAAGAATAAAAGAGTTGAACCTGTTGCACTAGGATCTTTATCTATCATCTCACGCAGCACATTTTTATCTTGAATATGAAAAATATGGGGTAAGTAATTCATTACACCATTTATAACTTGAGGTGCCCAAGTTCCAGGTATCTTCATCTATATAAACTTAACTATAATAATATAAAAAGATTTCGATTAAGTTTATATATTATTAGTGTTTGCATAAAATTCATCACATAATTTGATAATTTTACTTGTCAACTCATTTACTCTCTGTTTAAATTCCTTTGTGGATCGCCCATATTTTCTATATGATCTGCATTTTAAATGACGGAATGTTCTATGATACCTGAATAATGACATAGATTATGCGCCACGATTTAACACTTTATATTGTTTTATTTCGCCACCAAATTCATTGATACAATGATCGACGACTATACCTGGTTTATATGGTTTACAACTAAATACATCAATGTATGCGGAGTTTGTATCTTCGGCAAAATGCGCAGTTATACACGATGTTTCTATTAATTGCACACATGTATATCCAAATTTGTCATCCTTACCAAATCTGATAATCTGCGGTTCACCATATGGTTCCATGTCAATAATTCTAACCAATGATTTAACCCAAAATTCAATCCTTGAATCAGATCTAATTGCTTGTGCATCGCATTTTTTAAGATCAATAATAGTGTGTAATCCCCATGATGTAAGTGATTCCATGATAATAATACACTATTATACTATTTAAATATAATGGGTTAAAAAAGAGTATAAAGTGAATGATCTTATGTAGATATAAATAATATCTACATTTTTGGTTTTTTTACTGGAACAGCAGGCTTTTTACTGCCTTTGATAACTTTCTTACCTTTCATATCCTTGTCAGAGCCTTTACATGCCATATATTATCAATTAATTATATAGTATATAAATTTAGTGGAATAATTAGTTGTAGTGCGTTTCATCTTCCATATAACCGCCTCCTTTAATGTCGTACTTGGTGATGGTTTTATCTGGCTTTGATTCTAATATTTTAATTATGTCATTGGGTTCTATGTTGTTGATGAGCATGACCTGAAGCAACACTAATAAGACATCTGCGAACTCTTCAGTTACGCGCTGATTTGTTGGATAGATACCCATGTCATAGCGTAGATATGCCTCGATAAGTTCACCCGTTTCACCAGAAAGTTTAAGCATTTGGCGGGTTTTACCAAAATGGTTGATAATGGTATTTAATTTGTCTCTATATATAGCGTCTTCCATATAAGAAACAAATACATCTTTTACAAATGTTAAATTGCACATAGTATCTTACATTATCTCCATGAACCATCTAGATGATAGTTATATAGATCACGTATAAAGTATTCAAATGAAGTATCATGCTTATCAGCAAGTTTGATAATGCGATCATAAACGTAGGTTACTTCGCTTCGGTAGTTGTCGTCATAGTTTAACACTGGTTACACCACCTGATGCATTTACCATTTAGTTTACACATATATAAATGAAGTGGTTTGTGGATAATTTATACACCTTACATATAAAATACTTCATCATCTGGTAGTTCACAGAATGCAGCAATCCATGCCCAATGTTCATCACCTTGAATAACTTCAGTTACTAAATGTCCATTTGAATTCATGATTTTCAATGGCGGATCGAAATATGTACAAACCATCGGACTCCCAAGTGAATGTCCTCCACTACCATATGGGCAATCATGACACGATTTAATTTCTTTGATTAATGCAACTCGTTTCAATTTTACATTCCAAAATTATATGTTTGCTATCAAATACTTAATCTTTCTATTTTAATATCATTTAATAACTGTTGGAATTCTTTATTATTGCGTATTTTATTTATTGAATCGATGTAACTCATGTAGTCTAGCACTGTGCAATCCCATTCAGACATTATATCTGGAATATAGTTAATTTTTTGATTCTTCATGATATCAGAATTTTATTTCATTACCATGGTATGCCCATCCATCAGACCGTTCGCGCGCAAATAATTCAATTCGAGGAATATCACCATATAATTCAACCAATCGATCTCTTACTTCATCTGGTTTACGAGAATGTTCCCTGATAATAGATTCTACCACGCTGTGAACTGATGCCGAAATACGCTTAATTCCTTTGCCACGCACTCCATAGAGAACGAATTCTGGATTAGCCCTTGTAGTAGACCCCATTCCCCAAAATAACTTATTATTCTTGGTCTTTTTAATCCAAGTAAAAGCAACGGTTCTAAATTGAAATCCCCATATTTCCATAAGCAGGCATGCAGAAAGCATCATTGGACCGGTTGCCCACATATACATTACAGAATCTCTATCAGATATTTCTTCTATGTATTGAATCATCTCACATAATTCGTCATTAGTCATGCACGGGTATTTAAATTCAGCACCACGGTTGCCTGACTTTGCAGAGTCTTTGTATTTCCAAGGTACGTCTACATATAACAACTTATATTTCTTACTAGTATCCATCATTTATTATATTGTTTGTTGAATGTATATATTTTACGCCACGAAGCATATTCATCATGAATTCCAATTAAATTAAATATTAAGTAACCTCCAAATAAAATGTAATATGAAACATTATTTGTAACGTAGCCGTCTATTATCCATAAAATGTTTCCAATTGCAGATATTGTAAATCCATAAAAGCGCATTTCATGACGTGACACACATGCCATACCAAGAATAGAAACTCCAGGTAATACAAATATAGTTATAAAAGAGTAAATTGATGTCAATTCAATTAAATATAAAATATTTAATATATAAAAACATATATACATGTAGATTCACTTTAAATAAGACATTTAATTTAATAAACTAACATCTAATTGATTATTTATCAATTGTAATCGTTTTTTATCACACAGTTCATTTAATTTTTCAAATCGCTGCTCATAATTTAAACCTGCTTCTATAAGACCTGCATCAATTCGTTGTAAATATTCAATAAGTTCAAGTTCTATATTTGTTGCAGTATCTCGTTGGTTTTTACCTGCTTCAATTGCACGCTTCCCAAATACAATAAGGTTTAATAAATCTGCTTCTTCTGTATATGCATAATAAGGATTTCGTTTATTTTTTTCAAACTCTGGGACAAGATTTTCACTTACGGATTCTACTAAAAATTTATAACCATTTGCAGCCATTATACGTTGAATATCCCAAGACTCTTTCCTTTCTATACCATGCTCATATGCTTGCATAACTTCAAGTTTAAATTCAGGAGATAGCCACATAGCAAATTCCATTGCAATATATTTATGAGCATAGATTCCCCCATGGTGCCTCCCACGTTTTGCTTTTATTGCTGGTATAAACTTCACCCCGGAATTCCGGGTATTTAGATTCTCGTCTATTTCTGGATTTAACAAATTTTCAACGACCTTTATAAATTCTTTTGTCGAGGCATTTTCTTTCCAATGATCCACTCGTTTATGTGGAAAGAATTTTGCCATTTCACTTAAATTAAAATATCCATCTTCATCAATGTGAATAGCATCTATTACACCATTGTAATCAAGATGAACTTGTAACGCTTTACTTAATTGCATATAATTATATATTTATTTTATAGTATATAAATATTGTGTTTAAAAATAGTATTTAAAATAAATATTTAACTGCATAATTAAAAACTTTTACATCGGTTTCAAGATATACCGGATTTCCACCACCATATTCTAAATCCCACTCATAGGCGGTATTTATTTCAAGAGACCGCAAATACATCTTCCGGTTTCAATATGATCTTTGCAGGGACATATGTTTTCAGGAATATGATTTGGTTTACATGGACAATATGCAGCACCGTATTTTTTAAAATTACGTTTTAAGCCCTCGATTACACGCAGAACTCGTTCACCGTGTTCAGTTAAAGAACGATCATATATTTCATGTTCTGTTTTTTCATCAAAATTGAGATGGGTTCTTATAAATTCCATATCAATCATTATTTATCACCTTTATACTTTACATAGTTTGTATTACACACAGTAAAATCCTTTGTAAATGCAAAATATCCAAGATTTGTAGATTTACATATTTTAAGTGTCATTTCCATCAGACCTTTAGGATCTGGTTTTGCTTCTCCCAAGAATAAATGACAAATATTACCCCCGTCTAATATCGGAAAAAATGCCTGCTCAATTCTAATCTTATCTTGAATTGATATATTAGCATTTACTGGAACATGAGTGCCGTTGGTATAATAGATAGGCAGATCTCTAGATCCAGTTTCGGCATATATTTTAATTGCCTCTTTTACATTACCCTTTACATATTTATGTGCATCTCCATAGTTTAACAAGTCTAACACTGCAAATCTCTGTGCCGTAGTTTCAGCAGGAGTTCTGGCAAACGCAATTGTAAATCCAAGTTCATTTGATTTATATTCACAATATTTTTTCAATTTATTTATAAATTTCATTATCTTTAGTTGTACAGATGGGTTGCTATAAAATGATTCTCCATAAATAATCTCACAAACTTCATTTAATCCTATAACTCCAATTGTATACACAAGAGATTCATAATCTACCAATTGCGAACCATCGTGTTGTTGTTGTAAAAATGGACATGAGACTTCATCAATCATAGAGCGTTTCAAATTAAATATATCACAACATAAATCTATTTTTTCTTTCGATAATTGTTCAAATAATGCTTCTACATCTTCAATTTTATCATACATAGATATTGATTCATATGCAAGTCGTGGAAAATTAATAGTCATTACATGATAACTACCCATTGAAAAATGAGCACCATTTTTAAAATACAATTTATCATCAAATTTAGTATCTGTTTCTGAATTAGACTTAAAATTGTAGGCACAACATTGGAAACATTCTACACCACCAGTTTGTCTGTATTTAGGCATTGTATTATCAAAGTAAGGTGTTCCAAATTTAGATGCTAATTTAAATGACAATAAATATAATTCATTATAAGATGGGTCTATAGTATCAGTAACATCAATAAATTCAGGTGCTATGTTGATTTCTGGCTTTGGAAAATAAAATGGCTTACCTGTATAATCTCCATCTAACATAACTTCCATTATAGCCTTGAATAATAATCTATTTTCATATTCAAAATTTCCATATACTTTAAGTGGATTATTTATACCATCCCAAATTTTACCCCTATAAACTACAGGAATGTTTTTCCAAAGTTTAGGCACACCGGGTGATAGTTGAATAGATGAAAAAACAACTTGACCGCCACGTGCTACAAGCATTTGAGTCATTTCATAAACAAGCATCTGCATACATTGCTTATATACCTCATAATTACATCCTTCAAAATAAGGAGCCAAAAATGTAAGGAAATTATAGAATCCTTGTCCACCTGCACAATTTGTTTGAGCACTTCCTAATACTTTAACAGCATGAAGAATTGCAACTTCTGGACGCATTGCAGGAGCAGCAAAACTTGTATGTTGTCCATTTCCATCTCCTACAAATCCATAATAAAAAAAATAACGCAAATCATGATCTTGGCAAAAAATACGAGTTCCAAAATATTCTAAATCGTGAATATGAATATCTCCGTTAAGATGCGCTTCAGAAATATACTCTGGGAACATTAATAAATATTGTTCTTTACTTAACTGATCTGATTTTCTTTTATGTGATGTTTCTGGTGAATTTTGAAGATTTGCATTGTCACCTTTTCCATATCCTAAATCTGTTTTGCGCGCGTCATAAACTGGCATTCCAACCCTGGTATACTTGCGTCTGCAATCATTCATATCGCGTTCCAAAAATTTAGTATTCACAAATTCGCGAATAAGTGGACCGGTAATCGGATCTATTTTTAATACTTTGAGTGTATCATATACTTCATCTACGATTTCCTCGATAATTTTACCAGTGCAGCCTGTTTCTTTACGTATAGATTCAATTACTTTAGATTTATCAAATGATTCAACAGTTCCATCATCCTTTCTTACTCTGACCAAATTTTCAACTCCTTCATAGCATCATCTTTATTATAAAATATACCATTGATTTCAATGATAGGCGCGTCTATAAGTGTAACACAGTTCATTAACAATTCCATTTTTACATCGTCGTCTTCTAAATCTCTAGTATCATATTCAATATTGCGTTTATCAAGTTCACTTTTAAATGCATCACAATTTGGACAAATAGGAAGAGTATAAACAACTATCATAATTAGACCTCATATCGAGTTCTATCTTCAAATTCTTGTTTTTTACCAGATCCAAATGAAGATAGTGGCCCATAATAACCAGTAGTTCGAGAAAGAACCTCAACGTCGTGAGATCCGCAAATTGGGCACATCCATTCCCCACATAATTCACACTTTACTGCACCATCAACCACACCATGGTTACACGATCCTGTATCATTAGAACACAGTTTCTTCAAATTGCCACCACATTCAGGACATACTTCAAATATCCCCTCAAAATCTAACTTACAATGTTCGCATCGATGCATTCCATATAGTTTAGTTTTACACCTATATGAATAAATCGTTATAACAAAAGAAGGTCTCCCTAAAACCATCATAACAAAAGAAAGAAAAACCAAAGAAAAATTAATTCTCAATGGTTTATATATCCTCTGTTATTTGTAAGGGCACTAATAAAATTACACTTAATTGTATATAAACTTATTGCACTATGCTTTCAAATGAATTACAATCATGCCATGGGTTTATGATGGATGCTATATACCACGCACATTCATAGTGTTTAAGTTTAATTATAAAAAACCGGCAATTATAACAATTTGAAGAGCAAGTTGATGGAATATAGTTATCCATTGCACACTTTAAGATCCTTTTCAAGTTCAGATTGAGTATATGTAACACAGGTAAGATTCCGCGCAGTTAATATACGACGTACATTCTCAATGACTATGTAGTTACAATCTTTACATTCATGGAGATAATGAATAGAACCATCTGTTAATCTACAACACAAATATGGGCTATCATAATAAAAGGTGAGTATGTTTCGAAATGATATTGCTTCATTTGCAAGAGTTTCAACAAACATGTCCATATTAATTTGTCACTGATCTACTATATAAACTTATCTATCACACTTTCATTATATACTTAATTTATAAAAAAATTATACATATGTTTATATTATTTATCATATTTTAATTATTTAATAAGTTATAAAAATTATACATGTGTTTATATTATTTATCATATTTTAATCATTTAATAAGTTATAAAAATTATACATGCGTTTATATTATTTATCA
>CAZCND010000024.1:0-11144 GCA_964500195.1 uncultured Candidatus Saccharibacteria bacterium
TGTCTGCTTTTATTTAAATAAAGTCAAGTGTCTGTGTATACATAATATGGCGCGTTTTGATGTAATTCGTGAAAAGTTTTCAAGGGCAATAAGCCAGCCCCCTGATATTACACGGCTCCAAGTGAAAGATAGTGCTACTGCTACTACAATTTCACAAGATGGTGCCAAATATTTAATTGATTTATATAATTGGAATGGCAAAAGTTCACAGGATATCTATGAATGGTTGCTTATTAATGAGCCTGAAATTGCAGCATATGTTACAAAATGTAGTGAATTCGTTAGTTCAGCATTTAATTATTTCGCACTTATAGACAGCGCAGAATTTGACAACATTGTTGATTATATAGATGATAATGGTGTTTTGCAATCTAATATAGATGCAAATAAAAAGTCGCTTGACAAAATGAAAGACACTGCCAATGATATAGCACGTCGCAATGATATTGATATGAAATGCTTTCAACCGTGGTCAGCAATTATGCTTTATCAAGGTGAGGTATTCCTTGAAAAACATTCAAACTTATCATTATCTATAATACCAAATAATAGAGTTATCATACTCGATGACTTAAAATACTTAAATTCGTCTACCCCACAAGCACATGTAATTACAGAAGAAAATTATCTCATCATTGATGAAGGTTTAATTACACAACGAATATTAAAACAAGATCAATTTGTCCATATAAAACTTAATGATGTTCCATTCAATTTAAAAGATGCAAACAATCGTAATACGTTTGGAATATATGCCGTGTCTCCACTACAACGATGTATACCAAGTATATGGCTAAAAGGGCAAATTCTAATCACAGAAACACTATGGCGATGGGGTAATGTCCCAAGAGAGCACCACAGTTTAAACGCAGATGCTTTTACTCCTGAACAATATAAAGGATATGTTCCGAAAGACAAACTCATCGAATTTTCACAAGGGCAAATGAATGCCGCAATTGAGCGCCATGCCGATGCGATTTCAAAGAAAAACCCAGATCAGCATTATGTTACGTCTTCAAATATAACTATCAAACCGGTTGAACATTCATCATCAGATTATATGGACAGTAACAATCTTCTTAACCAGATTGAAAATTCAGTATGGGATGGATTAGGCATACCAGTATCTGTAATTCGTGGAAAATCAGATGGTTCTTATGCATCCGAACTAGTTATTTCATCAGGCGTATCTCTTCGTATGGAACAATTAGCGCGTAAAATTGGAAAGGTTGTATTAGAAAATATGAAAGAACGTCTTTTAACAATCGATCCAACATTTCCAGTTCGATATTTAGATATTAAGATATCCTTTGAACTTGCAGAGAGTCGCCTTGAAAAATATAAAATAATTGGACTTCAGAAGGCATCTGGTATCTTTACACCTACTGAAATGCGTGAGGAAGTTGAACATCCTGCACTCACCAAAGATCAAATTAATAATGAAGGTATCGTAACTCCGGATGGTATTATAGTAGGTTATGATAATGTCTTTAAATCAAATCCTACTCAATCAAGTTCTCCTAAATCCACATCTACAAATTTTGGAGGAGTTTCAGGTGGCAGATCTGATGGTAATATTAACTACCCGACTACATCAGAAAGTGCAAATCAACAACCCACAACCCAAGGCGATGCTACAAAAGATATACTAGACACCGAAAATTACACAAAATAATAAAACAAGTTATTCCTCTATAAAAACAGGACTACCTGCTTTTGGAGGAATATCAAATTTAACCACAAAATTTTCACACGTTTCTTCTACAACAGTGCCATATATTTTTCCATGTTTATCATCGTTTACAAATACCTTACACCCAACACGTAACATAGCCAATCCTATTTTTAACAATGTATTATGTTGTTTTGCAGCCTCTACATTTTCTGGTTCTCGCAAAATATGTTTAAAATCAAGTAAAGTTATGGTAAATGGAGAATCATCGTCCATATCCTCTTTTTTAACTTCAGTGCAATCATATAATATTTTTTACAGTGTCCTATTTTATATTCGGTCATTGTGCTATTATCTCATATAATATTTTTTAATTGCATCTACTGCATCTTCAATTGTATCAAATCGTGTTAAATTTAAGTATTCTTCATCTCTACTACTAGGCAATGGTTCATATATAGGATATAATCCTTTAGTTAGAACCATGTTGTTATAAGTTTTATCTACTATTGCCCATTTTATACTATTATCACGTTGAATTCGCTCTTCTATACAAAAATTAGTATTACCTACTTTAAATTTAATAGGATGTAAATTATAATTCATTTATGATCACAAGTATTCTTTCTACTTCTGTCATTCCTTCTTGTGCCAATGAAAGAAATGGTTCTTTAAAGTAATTAATATTTTCATTAAACAGATTTTTTGCGGATTGAAATGAATAATTAAATGATTTTTTAGCAGTTTCCATTGAAATCCAAGGATATTGTTTAAAATATTCATCCATACTACATTTAATTATTTCGGGGGTTACATTCTTAAGATAATTAACTTGATCTGATAACAAACAATAATCGAGTTCCTCTTCTGGAGTCATCTATAGCATTATGATGTTATACTTGATAAATGTTGTTATTTTTGTATTCATTTATATATAGGTAAAGTGCTTTAACTTGACAATGGCAGAAAACTGGAAAGAAGTTGGTGACATTTTCGCAACCGACGCTAACATAGTTGAGGTTGGTGAATTTACCGCATCATCCGGAAATAATGTCAGGATAACCGAAGAAGATGTAGATGAGTTACTTGCTAATATTAAAGAACCGATTCCATTTATTGTGAAACATGATAGCAACAATATAATTGGATATGCTACAAAATTTGCAAAGGATAAATCTGGTTCAATAAGACATAAAGGAATTATCCATGATTCAGAGACGTTTAAGCGAGACGTTGTTAACGGTATGAATCGTGCAATATCACCTGAAATCGATTATACCCTCGATCATACTGGTAAAATAATTGGTAAAAAGATTACACGCCTTGCATTCGTGGACAATCCTGCAATGTCAAATACAGCCACTGAAGTAACAAAATTCTGCTTTTCTGCACCAGAGGTAACAATGACTGGCGAAGCCGAAGCAGCAACTAAATCAACCGAAACCGCCCCTGCTGAAAGTATCTCTACTGTGACACAACCACATTTTGACATGGCTGCATTAGCAGAAGCAATTACAGCAGGAGTATCTAAAAAATTCGAAGAGCAAATAAACTCTCTTAAATCTGAAATTGACTCTATCAAAAGCAATCCAGGCAAAGACTTTTTTGAAACTAAACCAAAGCGGGGCCGCCCTGTAAAAGCAAAAGATGTAGATACAGAAGATGGTGAACCGCCTGAATCTATCACACTTGAGGAACCCGTTCAACCGATTGGTAAAGAAGTCTTTGATCAGTATGCCAAAATTCAACTCGAACTCAAAAAGAAAGATGAGGAATTACAGAAAGAGCGATCTACCATTAGTAACATGCTCCAAGAACGTTACGAAGGTATCCTGACAGAATTAAAGAACAAAAATATCGATACGGCTCATATTCTTCCTATGATTGGAGAATTTGCAATTTCTGACAAAATAAAAGCGCTTGAAGCATTTAAAGCAACAGCCGCTACTAATATGCCAGTGATTTCTGCAACCACAAACATGGGTGCCGAAGGAGGAAGTCAGGAAAAAGCCGAACCCACATTGATGGAAATACTGCGGTCGTATGGCGACACAAATAATCCATATGCAAAACGACTCGCAGAACTTAAAGGATTAAAACTAGGTGCATAACATGAGTTACAGCCAAAATAGCAGAACCTATTCACAAACAATTGGTGCAAATGCAGCAGCCGCAAAGGCTTCACCTGCTATCTTCCCAGATGGATATCCAACTCCATACCCACTGAAGTATGCAGGAATGCTGCTCAAGACCGCGTTAAGTACGTCATATGATGCAACAGCGACTCCAACTTACCCGGTAGCAATTCCCTGTGGTGATGGAGAACGTCCAGATGGATTTGCATTCATTGACACTAGCAGAACCGATCTTTACGGATCAAGAGAACTCTTTACCGGGGTAGATTATTACTTACCACTCGTTGCAGATCGCGATGGTGGTGGATCAACATATGCAAGCAGTTCATCCAACTTTGCACATGCAGTATGTCATCCACTTATCCCCGGACAGGTTGTAGTAATGCCTCTTGCAGCATCTACCAATGTAGTTGTTGGAGACGAAATTGCATCAGCCACAGGCGGACTTATTGAGCCAGCAACAACCGGTGATATTGTCATTGGTAAAGCAGAAAGTGCTGCAGATAACAGTGCAGGAGCAGCAGGTGCCCTCAAAGCATGGGTAAAACTCGGACATCAGTATACGAAGGCATAAGGAGGTAAAATAACATGACATATCAAATAGGAACCGGATCTCTCACTTCAAAAGACATCGAAATGTATAAGGCAGATCTCGCAGTAGAGGAACTGGATCTTCGTATTCCTGAAGAATCAGACTTTATGAGCGCTGTCGTGCCCCAGTATATTCCAGATCTCGATATACGCTTCCAGATGCCAAAAGAAACCGTTATTCCGCCATTCAGGATTGATGAAGGGCAGACCGTTGTCCGTCAGAAACTTGGATGGTTTGATACCGGTACGTCACTCTATGGATACAGATCTGCAATTGAAATCACCGACGCTGCAAAAGTTCGTGGAAACTATGGTGTTCAGTGGCGTGCATCTCTCGACGGTGTTGCAGATGGCTTCATTGAAGCACATGACACCGAAATTATTAGCGCTCTTTATGCAGGGGCGGCAAATACACAGCCTGCTGCAACTGAATGGAGCGATGTAAGCGGCAAAGATATTCTTTCAGATGTTGCAGGTGCCCTTCGTAAAGTATTCCAGCACAAGCGTTCTAACATCAAGACAAGTGAAATCAACAACCTTACTATCTACTATCCAAGCAAACTCGTAATGGATCTTGATCTTCCAGAACAGTTCCAGAACGGTACTTCAGGTGCAATGGGATATAACATTCCAAATGACAGTCAGAGTAGCATCCTTCGTGGTAGAAACATTAAATTTGTTGAATCAAGCCGTCTTAACGAAGAGACCTTTGCAATTGGTGTAATGCCCGGTCCAAAAACAGCCCGTCACTACATGTATCGTGGACCTGAAATTCCGCGTATCGAAGAGTATAGAAACATTGAAGAAGGTACTGAAGGTTATATGGTTACTGAATACTTTAGAACTCACATTATTCCACAGTCAAGCACACAGTTAACCACCAATGATCGTATCTTCCTCATCTCTGGTGTAGCAGAAGCATCAGAGTAATCTTTTTTTTATAGAGTTGCATTTCTTTTAATCTTTTAAATATAGTAAAAGTATACTTATATTTCATGACAATAAACACCGATCTGCTTATTGATGATGTTCGCCTTAATTTGGCATCAATTCAATATGATGTAATCGATGATGTAACTATAAAGGCGGCACTTGTAGATTCATATGCTTACATGCAAATGATAATCAATGAGGAAATACAGCGTGAATGTGATGTTCGTGCATGTTTAATTCGATACGCCACATACAATAGTTATCTTCTATATACTATGTATGCGAATGGTGAATCATCATTACCAGAAACAGCAGGATTAATATTATCTACCTTACTCATGAAGGCACATGCATGTTTATCAATGCTATCAGAAGTCCCGCTCAATGAAGACTTATCAATAAAAGAAAGCAGTTATCCGACACCAGTTGGCATAGGCCTCACATCATCATCGGTTCTGTGATCTACCAACGACTAAAGTCGTTGGCTTCCTGCTTCATGGATCGATGCATCTAAGATGTCTGACTCAATCTCCACAGGCTCACTGGGCAGATCCTGCCCTGTATTTTGCTTCATTAATGCGAAGCGTTTTATATTTATAGCAGCATTGACATCTCTGTCAAGTTCAGATCCACAATCAGGGCAGTTCCAACTGCGCTCATTCAATTTAAGGACTTTATTGTGGTATCCACAACGATTACAAATTTTGGAAGATGGTTCAAATCTACCAATTACAAGTAGAGTTTTCCCAAACTTCTTGCATTTATATTCTAACTGTCTTCTGAACTCTGACCATGAAGCATCTGCAATATGTTTTGCTAATCGTCTATTTTTAATCATCCCAGATACATTCAGATCTTCAATTGCGATTGCTTGGTTCTCGCTAATTAATTTAAAAGAAAGTTTGTGCAAGAAGTCTGATCTTTGGTTTGCAATGGTTTCATGACATTTAGCAACTTTTAGTTTTGCTTTTTTATAATTATTAGATCCTTTCACTTTTCGTGAGAGTGATTGCTGTAATCTCTTGAGTTTTGCAGAAGTCTTTATCAGGATCCTCTGATTCTCAACCTTTGATCCATCAGATAGGGTGGCAAAATGTATCAATCCTACATCAATCCCAATCGTAGTATCCGAATTAAACGGTTGAGATTTTGGGAGAGATTCTTTGTTATCTACTAAAATAGATGCGAAATACTTTCCCGTTGAAGTCCTTGAGACGGCACAAGTTTTGATATCCCCTTCAAAGAATCGGTGTAATTTACACCTCACATCCCCTACTTTCGGAAGATATACCTTACCTGATCCCCAGTTCAGTTTAACACCTTGAGGATACTGGAATGATTGAACCGGGTTCTTTTTAGATTTAAATTTAGGGAATCCCTTCTTCTCTCTGAAGAAATTAGTAAAAGCATTGTCCAAATTCCTAGAGACCATTTGCAATGGTTGTGAATGGACATCTTGCAAGAATGGAAACTCGATCTTCAGAGCAGGCAACATCTTATTCAATGCAAAACAAGACAAGGAGTTTCCATGTTCTGCGTAATGTTTGATCTTCTTCTCAAGAAACAAATTGTACACAAACCTACAAGCCCCGATATGTTTCTCAATACTTTCCTTTTGGATCGCATTGGGATACAACCTATACTTGTAGGCTTGCAACATAGATACATATTTATACTTACAGATATTTATATCTATGTGTAAACCTGCTGTATCCCACCACTAAAGTAGTGGGTTTTAGCAGGCAATTTTCTCATAAATATTCATCTTAATAGCAAACAACGAATATTCATCATCAAAGGTAGAATTATCAATAAACTTTTTCAATTCATTACACGCATTATCAACCGCGTTTTTTGCCGCATCTTTATTAATCATAACTAATCTCTTTTATAATATTTTCAATTTTACCAGCAAAATCTTTTAATTCATTAATATCCCTAAAGTTAATTGACAATATATACGGATCGCCATGTTTATGGGATATATCTAAACTTATTTCATCATACTCCCCAATTGTAAATGCACATTCCATGCAATCTTAATATGATGTCAAAATATAAATAGATAATGATATGGTTGCATCTACCAGAACATTTATACTAACTGTTAATGAAGGCATACTTCCAATTTCGCGTCAAAAGAAGCCCGGTTTTAACGCCATACAACGTAGAGACGGCACCTACTTCAATACAAAAGCGCGTATCGTTGGCTCACAAATGGTGCAAATGGAATACATGACTACCTTCGACAAGTTTATAAATGATGCAATTACAACCGAAGCACGACATTTACAACAGTTCTGGTATAATAATGTCAATAAATACTTTAATAGGCGTGCTTTTGGAATGTATTATTACCATAGTAACACTGCATTATTATTCTCGACTAGACGATTTCGTGGTAAATATTCAAATAGAAAACAATTTAGACGCCGTGAACATACAGGGCAATTGAAACGCGCATTAACAATCCGCAATAAAAATACATATGGTTGTGAATTATACGTTCGCCCGTGCTATGCAAAAACCGGCGTTCCCATTGACTATGTAAATATACTTATGAATGGAGCACGCCCACAACCAAAACCATATATTCCTACATTAGACAGGCGTGTATCAATTAAAGGTAAATATTGGGGCGGTATATCACGTTCGTATTGGGCCATATGGCAATCGGTATTTGAAAAACAAGTAAGAGCGGCAAATACACGTTTAAACCGCAAAATAGAACAATACATCATAAGCCAAGGTATAATGGAACGTAAAGATATGCGACGTGCCGCAGCAGTATCACCATTAAAAAAAGAGATATCAAAGACCCGTGAAACACAAACGTCACGTCCATCGCGTCAAGTCTCATACCAAGCAAGCAAATTTACATCAAAGCGTTATACAGACATACTACGCAAATTTACTCCATAATTCTATAATTACACTTAATGTATAATTTTTCTAATCCACTTTTTAATCACGTCTACAATGGTAACGTCTTCTAACTTTCTAATTCTATTTTCTAACAAAGCCTTTTCACACTCTAACACATCAAGATACTTACGCAGTTGATATACTTCAACATCAATTCGTTCAGTTAACTCATCAAGTTCTTGTTCAACATTATCAATAAATTCCTTAATTACATCATCCACATTAACAGGCTCATAATCATTTTCATCATCTATCATAGGTTATTGATTTATAATACATTGTATTTAAACATTCGTATCAATCCATCATAAACACCAGTTCAGATACACCTCCCATATAATTATTTCCATTAATATATTGTAAAATTATACATAATTTATTACACCCCATATAATTATTTCCATTAATATATTGTAAAATTATACATAATTTATAAATGCCAACTTATAAAACACGAACTAAAGATTGCAAATATTACACTGAAGAGGCAATGCGTAACCTTGGATGGAAGGTTAATGACAATATACAGGAAAAGTATGCTAAACATGAATGTGCTGTTATTTATAGTGGATACAATACCACATTGCTCACAAATCAAAGTTATGTACCTACTGCATACATAAAAATCATATTTGAAATGGATGATAACAATGAAATGGTTCAAACTGCAGATGAACTCATAGACTACGTGACCGGATACGTAAAACTAGATTCCCATGCACCATGGTCAACTACATTTATTGCAGAATCTACTGACTTCATTCCAAATGGTAAATCATACATTGGTGAAATAACATTTTCATATTACTACGAACGAGCATGGCGAACCTCTGAATTCTAACGTTAGCATGGATAGAGCCCCGATATCCAACCCAAATGTCATTTTTATACAATAAAAACAGCATCAAAAATATCACAAAATACACTTCATTTATATATAGGTATGAAGAAATCATGGCGACAAGGAGGAATATATAAATATGGTTAGTAGAGAAGTCGCGGTCACAACAGATCCTTACTGTTATGATCCAACAGAAACTGATGATCACAATATTACCGCTGGTTATAGCACCGCTAACGATTACATTACATACATATCTGGGGCAACACATACACCAACATTTGTAAGTTTACGTGTCAATTCATTTAATTATACCCCAAGTCGGAGTGTCATTAATGAAGAATCATTTGATAATGTAGCGCCCGCGTATGTTATGGCCGGTGGATATTCACTTGAGGGCTCATTTGAGGCAAACTTCCGTGGATGGGACTTTCACCTGTCGAATCTGTTACTTGGAGCACTCGGTAATCAAACGCCCGCGTCAGTAGCATCAAATGCATCACATGGAGCAGGATACACCTACGAACTTGCACAGCAGCCTGCAACATTAGCACTCAAACTTGTAGATGAACAAGGTAACGGAACCGTCATTTACCGTGGTGTTGGTATTACATCGTTTAACATCAATCTTCAGATGAACCAACTATGTACAAGCACTGTAAACTGGATTGCAAAGCGTGCAGAACCTTACGATGTAGGTTACAATACGTTAAGCACAATCAGTGGAGACCCGGCACCGTTCTACAATCCGACACTCAAGTGGACCCCCGAAGGTGGATCTGCAGAAACTATGAAGTGTAAAGGATTCACGATGAACATGGAGCGCCCGATGGACCGTGAAAACATGTATCTCGGGTCGCCATTCTTACAGGGTCTATACTACAACGGTCTTACTACACTTGGAGGCACTATTACTCTCGGACCCGGTGACTGGTCTCGTATCAGAACTATGATGGCAGGATCTGAAACTGCAAATGTCCTTGACGAAGGTAACCGCGAATTTTACGGGTCCGTTGCAGCAGGTAATGTGATTGCAAACTCTATTCCAAGTGGACAATTTGACATTATCCTTCATAGCCCGGACGGAACTAAAGAAGTTACTAAAATCACTGCAAATGTTGCAAAACTTACCGAAGCAAGTGCAGATGCAAGTGGACGTAACATGTTTAATAAGACCGTCAATTGGCAAGCCCAGATTAACGAGACCGACAAATTTACTGTCGAAGTCTATAATCCAGCCTAATAATTTTTAAATAGTAATTTTTTGAGGTATAAAAATGGTAAGAGGTGTATCATATGGTGGAACTGTATTTGCTGTCACAGATTTCACAGCAAATCACAATAGAAATCTCATAACTGAACAAGGAATGGGGCTTGGCGGCGAACCGGTCATCTATGATGGTGCAACTCTTATTACAGGTTCAATTGGCGCCGTTTACCGGGATAGTTTTGCTACTTATGCTCAAGCAGTATTAGACCTATTGTCAGGTGCATCATCAACCATTTCAACCAATATATTAATATCAAGTGATGAAACGAGTGGTGTATCATTTCTATCGTCATTTATTAATTCATTTGAACTAAACTTACAATCAAAAGACATGGCACGATGCACTATGGGATTTGTTGCAAAAGGACCGGGATCTGCAGGCTCCGTTGGCACAGCAGCATCATATACAGATGCGGTTCCAATTGGATGGGCATCAACCCTATCAATCAACTCCGTAGTAATCAAAACAACAGGTATCACACTGCGCCTCGAAGTTCCAATTGATCAGGATAACTACGTAATTGGCAACAAATATCTCGATGAAATCATTCAATCAGGAAATGGTACCCTATCGGGTTCTTTAACATTAGCACCATCCGAATGGACAATACTACAAAGTGCAATGGGAACATGTGGTAATTTATCAGGCGACATCGTCATCACCTTAAATGGTCAATCAGCATCAGATTGTTCAACTTCATTAGTGCGTACAATAACAATAACGGATGCTGTTACATCAGATTCATCATTTAGCGGTCAAAATCGCAACAAATTTAC
>CAZCND010000025.1:0-10839 GCA_964500195.1 uncultured Candidatus Saccharibacteria bacterium
AGAGCACTCCCATGGTAAGGGAGAGGTCATCGGTTCAATCCCGATCAACGGCTCAGAGCAATTTTGTTTTTTAAACAGGAGGAATTTTGAAAATAATTTGTATAATAAGGCCGAAGTAGCTCAGTTGGTAGAGCGATGGTATCGTAAACCATAGGTCGCCAGTTCGATCCTGGCCTTCGGCTCCAATACCCGACTTTTGTCGGAAATATTAAAGATGGTGTGGGCGTGTCGCAGACACGCCCACACCATTCCGACAAAAGTCAGGTTTTTGAGCGGTTATATGATTCCGCTCGAACCTACTTTATCAAAAATTCATAATAACTTCCAGCGTGCCTCGCACCCGCCAAAAGCAGGCAGATGTGCTAACGCTCGATTTTCTCCAAAGGAGAAAATCGAGGCACACAATACCAATGCTAAATGGACTCGGTTTTGCGAAACTATTTTGTGGGAGGGAGGACTCGCAAAACCGAGACTAATGTTTTTGAAATTCGGCGGGGTTTGGATTTTCGCCCCGCAGGAGGGTGCGGGAGGAATGCGTGGTGGGTTCTTTTTTCTTGCTTTTTTGTGTGCTGGGGGTAAAATAAAGGGTATATGGAAAAATATAACTCATTGGAAGATTTAGCAAAATTAAAAGATAAGTTTCCAAAGACAGAAAAAACTCAAAATATTGAGGATTCAAATGTGCAAGATGATTTTGAGAAGGAAGTAATTGAGAGTAACCCTATAGAAGAAAAACCCAGAAAGGATATTTATTTAACAGGTGGTTCAGATGCGGAAATGAGAGTTATCAAAAAACGACTTAAACAAGTTGGTCAGGAATATTTGGATAAAAACTTAAAATGGGGAGCAAAAATTGAAGATTACAGCGAAGAAATTTCTAAGATTTTAGAAGAGGGAAATATTCCTGTTGCCATTGAACTGGCTGGTGCGGAAAAAGTTGAAGGTACTATTGATATTGATCACCATAATGAAAAATCAAATCGACCAGCTTCGCTTCTTCAGGTAATGGAGCGTCTTAATTTAAAACCCAGTTTGTTTGATGAGTTAATAGCCGCGAATGATTCAGGTTTTATTCCTGCCATGGAAAAGAAAATTGAAGAATATCGTTATCAAATTGAAAATGGACCAAAGGGCAGTAAAGAATTGTTTGAAGAACTAAAAAAGAAATGGATATCTGTCATACGAAAAATTGATCGTAAGGAACAAGGTATCACCCAAGATCAAGAAAAACAAGCGGAAGAAGCCATAAAAACCAAAGAAGATTTTTTTAAAAACACCCTTTCAATTGTTCGTCTTCCTCATAGTAAATGTGCTACGGTAACTGATCGTTTGTACGGTACATATGAGAATCTTTTTATTCCATCAGGAGATGGGGAATCAAATTTCTATGGTAATGGTAAATTATGTCAGGAATTAAAAGAAAAATATGAAGGAAGTTGGGCTGGAGGATCTGGTTTAGGGGATAAGTATGGAAATGCTTATTGGGGCGGTTATCCAGACCAAGATGAAGTTGAAAAAGTTATAAAAGAAAAAGTTGAATCTCTTTCACAAGACTTATCAAGGTTTGATAAAATTTTTATACCAGAAAATTATTCAAACTTTACTGAAATCGGTAAAAAAATTTATGAATTAGGAAGTTTTGAAAGAATGAATGATGCAGTAGAAGTTTCGAATGTTGAAGTTACAGAAAAAGGCAATAATTTTATTGTTGAATTTAAGCCAAAGGAAGGATGGGAAATATACTCGGTAGATAGTTATGACTTAGCAGGAGGATACAGAGCTCTTAGAGATAGGGAGAGAGAAGCAAAAAATACTTTTGGTTTTTCTGGGGAAAGAGAATTAACTCCCTCATACATTTTTTTACAAACAGGAGAAAATATTCCCGATCAGATACGGAGAGGGTTACAAAAAGTTGAAGGTGTTTCGTTCAGAAACGGGAGTTATATGAATGGTAAATATTATGAAGTTATTAAAAATTTTCCTAAAGTAGAAGAAGCTATCAAGTCAAAATTGGAGTCTGTGGATCCCCGCCTCCTTAAATATTTACTTGGAAAAGTTGATATTAGTACTCAAGAAACATGGGAGACAAGTCCAGGTGATGGATATTTTGGAGATCCAAGGAATAGGGTTCTTAATAATACATGCAAAGACTTTGAAATGCTTGGATTAGGTGGTTATACTAATGAACACGAATTAGCGAAACTAAAAAATGGTGAAGTTGAGATATTTACACCAGATATAGGCGATAGTGCTGATTCTATAAAAAAACGATATGAGGAATTAGAAAAAGAATTAGAGCAATTTAAATCACCTATAAATCGCGAAATTCAAGAAAAGAAGATTCAATATTTCAAAAGAGTTTACGAGTATGTGAAAAAACAAGAAGATGAATTAAATAGTCTAAAAAATAATCCAGAACTTTTAGAAAAATATTTTGCTTGTGGAAATATGGAAAGTCCACTAGAATTTAATGGTACTTTTGAAGATTTAGAAAGATTAAATACTTTTCTTAAAGATAAGATTGTTGCTACTTATCAAACTTATGGCGGAAGTAATTATTATTCTGAACATCTTAGTGAACTAGGTAAATATGTTGGATTAGAATATTTATATCAAGGAGAAAATCTTAGTTTGTATGATTTTAACCAAGCAATAAAAAGTATTGATGGTGGGGTTTCGTTTTCTCAAGATACATACGCTGTAAATAGAATTACAGAGATATTGAAAAAAGCTGGGTATGAAGTTGAAGGAGTTGGTAAATCGGGTTTTAAATCAAGAAATAGTTTTGTTGTACTTTTACCAAAAGTTAAGGTTGAAACACATGTGGTAAAATATGGAAAAGCTATAAACGGAAAAAATGTTGACGATGAAAAGGTTTGGTATTGTGGTAAAGTACCAATTGATGTTAATGACCAAAATGAACGAGAGAAAGTTTTAAAGATTATCGAGGAAGCTCGGAGGGAAGAAAAAAAAGAAGAAATCAAAGAATTTGTAAAAGAATTTAAGTCAAAGGGAGATGGTATCTTTGCTGTTATGGATACTGGAGGACGAGAAAAATACCAATCGATTCCCGACAGGTTTAAAGTCCTTGCGAGTATGAGAATTGCAAATACACAAGATCATAGACAAAACAGAAGTCACACCTATGCAAATGCTATTATTGATATTGAAGCTATTAAAGATAAAAAATCAATAACAATTAAAGTTCCAGACAACATGAAGGGTCTTGTAATTGGCAAAGGTGGGCAGAACATAAAAAGAATTTCTGAAGAATTAGGATTGTTTATAAAAGTAGTTTAGTTTAATCGTTGTTATTATTAGTTAATAAAATATTTAATTATATGGAGAAAATGAATAGTCATTTAGAACCAGAACCAGGATTTAACTCTTTTAAAAGTGAAGTTATTGAGTCTTTTAGACTTGATCATCCATTTGATCAAAATTCAGAAATTGAAAAAGCATCGTTTGAATTATTGTTGAAAGATTTCGAAGATTCTTTGCCTGAAAAATATAAAAAATTACAAGAGCAACTTTCTGTTATTCAGCCAACTTTTTCAGAAGAAAAAAATGAAGAATATATAGATTCATTAAAAAAAGAAGCAAATAATGTTGTAAATAGTGGGTTAGCTATCCCAAAAGAAAAAAATCAATTTATGATTCGAGAAGGTGAGAAATTGATTTTATATAAAGTAGAATATGTAGAAGAAAAGTACTCCACCAGTGAATCATATGGTGTAGAAGTAGGAACAAGGTCAAGTCCAAAAACAGAATCTAGGACAAGAAATGTGACGAGAATTAAAGAGGTTCCTGGCTTGGTAGAAAAAGTCAAGGAAGTTACTGTTGCAGAATTAAAGGAAAACTATGGACTCTCTTCAGAAGATTTATATAAATATCTCACAAAAAAATAAGGATATTTTAGATAGAATTTTTATTTATCTTCCTGAAATTGCAATTTCAGGTGGGGTTGTTAGATCTGTCGTGAATGAAGAACCAATTAGAGATATAGATATTTGTGTAAATAATGACAGGTTTATTTTTACTATTAATAAAATATTGGAATCACTCAACGCAACTTTTGTTTCTATTTACAGCGATTTTGTTAAATTAGAAATAAAAGAAATTGGTAAAGAAATTGATGTTATTAATATAGGACACGAAAATGCTGTATGTTATATACAAAAAAATTGTGATTTTAGTTTCACTAGACTCATTTTATTGAAAGATATAAATGGATATTATATTTTAGGTAATAAAAATGATTTTGATGATTTAGTTAACAAAAAATTAGTTTACTGTGGCAGTGATTATCCTTTTTCCTCACGAGATAGAGTAAAAAAATTTATTGAAAAAGGATATAAAATTGATAATTATAATCTAATTAAAATCATGGATGATTGCTCAAGGGAAGAAATTAAATTAAATGAAATTATAAATTAACCTCTGCACAAAAAAGCAAGAAAAAAGAACCCGCCACGCATTCCTCCCACACCCTCCTGCGGGGCGAAAATCCAAACCCCGCCGAATTTCAAAAACATTAGTCTCGGTTTTGCGAGTCCTCCCTCCCACAAAATAGTTTCGCAAAACCGAGTCCATTTAGCATTGGTATTGTGTGCCTCGATTTTCTCCTTTGGAGAAAATCGAGCGTTAGCACATCTGCCTGCTTTTGGCGGGTGCGAGGCACGCTGGAAGTTATTATGAATTTTTGATAAAGTAAGTTCGAGCGGAATCATATAACCGCTCCAAAATAAAATGGATGAAGAAAAAATAAAAGAAGAAATAGCTTTACTTGAGACAGAAATGTCCTCGATTGATTTTTGGCAAGACAAAGCAAGGGCTCAGTTTGTTATAAAAAGAATTTCTGAATTAAAAAACGACTTGCTCGGGTCTAAAAAATACGATAAAGGCAATTGTATTTTATCTATTCTTTCTGGTGCTGGCGGTGATGATGCAGAGGATTTTTCAGCGATACTCTTTAGAATGTACACAAAGTATTTTAATCGAGTCGGTTTTTCTTTTTCTATAATTAGTGAAAATAAAAATGATCTCGGTGGTTATCGAAATATTTCTATCGAAGTAATGGGTAAAAATGCCTATGGAACACTTCGTAAAGAATCAGGGGTTCATCGTTTAATCCGTCAGTCACCATTTAACGCAAAATCTTTGAGACAGACATCTTTTTCTTTGGTCGAAGTTATTCCAGAATTAGAGAAAAACGATAAAAACATAGAAATCAAAAGTGATGATTTAAAAATAGAATATTCTAAATCAGGAGGACCAGGAGGGCAAAATGTAAACAAAAGAGAAACTGCTGTTAGAATAGTTCATTTGCCGACAAATATATCTGTTCATGTGACATCCGAAAGATCTCAAGAACAGAATAAAGAAAAAGCTCTAGAGATGATTAAGGGAAAACTTTATTTAATTAAAGAAAGAGAAAAAGAAAAACAAAAAGATGGTTTTGCTATTTCTAAGACAGTTGAAATAGAATGGGGAAATCAAATTAGAACATATACGCTCCATCCATACAAAATGATCAAAGATCATCGAACAGGAGTGGAAATCCATAACATAGATGAAGTACTTTTAGACGGAGAACTTGATCTTTTTATTGAAGCTGAGAGAAATATTAAATAAAGATAAAAACATTGTTTTACTCAAAACATGTTATAATGCAAGTATGGATGTTAAATTTACCAACAAGGATCTGGAAAAATTAAAAGAAATTGCTGTGAAATACCACATTGATTTAGTTGTACTTTTCGGTTCCTTCGCTAAAGGTAGGGCTATAAAAGAAAGTGATGTTGATATTGCGGTTTTTCGTAAAGGTCAACAAGTTTCATATATAGATCAAATTTCTTTATCAGGTGAATTTAATCAATTGTTTAAGAATAATAATATTGATATTAGTGTTATATCTTCTAATAATCCTGTTTTAATGTTTAATATATTAAGAAACGGAAAAGTTTTATATCAAGAAGACAGTAATTTATTTGATGGTTTAAAGTTATATTCTTGGAAATTATTAGTGGAATCAAAATATTTTAGAGATCGTTCTTTTTCGTTATTAAAAAAAAGAATCTCTTCTTATGTTTAAAATATGAATCAAGATATTATAAAAAGTAAGATAAAATTATTGAGCGAGAATTTGATTAAATTAGAAACTAATTTACCAAGAAATTTTGAGGATTTCCAAAAAAATGACATCATAGTTTCCGCCACGGAAAGATATTTTCAGATAATTGTCGATGCCATTATTGATTGTAACCAATTATTAATTGAAGATAATAATTTACCTATAAGTGAAACTTATTTTAACACCTTTAACATACTAACAAACGCAAATATGTTTCCAGAGTCTTTGTTAAATAATTTAGCTTATTGTGTCGGGACAAGAAATGTAATAGTCCACAGATATGAACAGATTCAACTAAAAAGAGAATATGAAGATATTTTGAAATACATTCCTTTGTTTAAAGAATATCTAAAAATTATCTCAACAAATATTTTATTATAATACTTTTGTGGTACCCTTAAAAATTAAGTTGTTGTTTTCCATTGAAGCTGAGAGTGATTTGTGATATTCTAGATAAGGATATGATTTATTTTAATAATGTAACAAAAAAATATGGGGGCAATGTTTGTTTAGATGATATAAATTTTTCTGTCTCGGCTGGTGAATTTGTCTCTATTGTAGGGCTTTCAGGAGCAGGAAAGACAACTTTAACTAAATTAATTTTAGCTGAGGAAAAGCCATCTTCTGGCACTGTTTATTTTGAATCAAACGATATTAATAAATTATCTAAAAAAGAATTAACTACTTTTCGCCGAAGAATAGGGATGGTTTTTCAAGATTTTAGATTATTATCTAATAAAACTGTTTACGAAAACATTTCTTTTGCCATGGAGGCGGTAGATAAAGATGAAGATGAGATTAAAAAAGATGTTCCTAGAGTTTTGGAATTAGTTGGTTTATCTTCAAGAACAGATTTTTTCCCTAGTCAGTTATCTGGTGGAGAGAAACAAAGGTTGGCAATAGCTAGAGCTATTATCGCTCAGCCTGATTTAATTATTGCAGATGAACCTACTGGTAATTTAGATCCTACAAACACCAAAGAGGTTGTTAATTTGTTAAAGAAAATAAATGAATTTGGGACAACAGTGATTTTAACAACTCACAATAAATCTGTTATAGATCAAGTTAAAAAAAGAGTAGTTACCTTAGAAGGCGGACGAATTATCAGGGATGATAAAGAGGGTAAATATATGCTATAATAAAACTATGTTTTTAACTAAACTCAAAAGAATTATAGTTTCCGGATATAAAAATTTTACTCGAAGTGCCTTTACTTCAATTGCTAGTGTTTTGATAATGACAGTAACCCTGTTTGTCATTATTTCTTTGGTTTTAGTTAATATCACTTTAAACTCAGCTTTAAATAATATTAAAGAAAAAGTAGATGTTACTGTATATTTTGTTCCAAAAGCTCCAGAAGAAGTTATTCTTGAAATTCAAAATTCACTAGAGAAATTACCTGAGGTCGGGGTTGTGACTTATATTTCTCAAGAAAAATCTTTACAAGATTTTAAAGAAAAACATGCCAATGATTATTTGACATTACAGGCGCTGGAAGAGATAGGAGAAAACCCACTAGGAGCTGCTTTAAATATTAACGCTAAAGATCCTTCCCAGTATGAAAGTATTTCGAATTATTTTGAGGATGAGACAACCCTATCAAAAGGTGCTTTATCCATAATTGATAAAATAGATTATAGTCAAAATAAATTAGTCATAGACAGATTAACATCTATAATCGAAGGGGCTCAAAGGTTAGGCTTTATTGTTTCATTAATTTTAATTTTAATTTCTTTGCTCATCACTTATAGTACGATTAGATTGATTATTTATATGTCTAGAGAAGAAATTGGGGTTATGAAATTAGTTGGTGCGGGTGAAAGATATATCAGTGGTCCGTTTATAGCTTCAGGGGTAATGGTTGGAGTAATGGCTTCAATAGTTACTGCTTTGATTTTTGTGCCTGTCTCTATTTGGCTCGGTAATCAAATGACTGATTTTATTGGTATTAATCTTTATACCTATTATAAAGCTAATTTCTGGCAGTTGTTCATTATCATGCTTGGTTCGGGTGTAATATTAGGAAGTATTTCTAGTGTATTTGCAATCAATAAATATTTACGTAAAAAGTAAATAACATGAAAAAAGAACTGGAAAAAAAGAATAGCTGTAAATATATATTTGTTATAGGTGGGGTCATCTCTGGTGTGGGGAAAGGGGTGGCCTCTTCTTCTATTGCTCGAATTCTTGCTAGCCGTGGACGGAAGGTCACTTCAGTAAAAATTGATCCATACATAAACATAGATGCTGGAACCATGAATCCAACCGAGCACGGAGAAGTTTTTGTTTTAGATGATGGAGATGAAACAGATCAAGATATTGGAAACTATGAAAGGTTTTTGAATGTGAATTTAAGTTCCTCAAATTATATGACGACTGGAAGGGTTTATAGAAGTGTCATAAACAGAGAAAGAAACTTAGAATATGGTGGACGTTGCGTAGAAGTTGTCCCTCATATACCGCTTGAAGTAATCAGGCGAATAGAAGAGGCTAGAGATAAAAATAAGGCGGATGTAGTAATGGTGGAAATTGGAGGAACGGTTGGGGAGTATCAAAACATGCTTTTCTTAGAAGCAGCCAGAATGATGAAAATAAAAAACAATAAAGATGTTTTCTTTGTAATGGTTTCCTATTTACCAATTCCCTCAAGAATCGGAGAAATGAAAACAAAGCCAACACAGTACGCAGTAAGGACATTAAATTCATCAGGTATTCAACCGGATATTATAATGGCTCGTAGTAAATTATCGCTAGATGACCCTCGTAAAGAAAAAATTTCAATGTTTTGCAATATTGCTAAAGATCACATCATTTCTTCCCCCGATGTTGATAGTATTTATGACATTCCAATTTATTACGAGAAACAGAATTTGAGTAAAATTATTAGTCAGACAATGGGAATGAAATTAAGCAAAAAACCAGACAAAGATTTTGAAAAATGGAAAAAGTTTGCTAGAAAATGTCACTTGGTTAAAAAAGAAATAAGGATAGCTGTTGTTGGAAAATATTTTGCTACGGGTGATTTTGTTTTGTCGGATTCATATATTAGTGTAATAGAAGCAGTTAAATATTCAGCTATTACTTCGGGGTATAAGCCTACTCTAACATGGATATCCTCATCTATTTTTGAAGGAAAAGATAAAGAAAAAAGGCTCAAAGAACTCTCATCATATGATGGAATTATAGTTCCAGGTGGTTTTGGTAGTAGAGGTATAGAAGGTATTATAAACGCCATAGAATACGCCAGGAAGAAGAAGATACCATATTTTGGGCTTTGTTATGGAATGCAATTAATGGTCATAGAATACGCTAGAAATGTGTTGGGTTTAAAAGACGCAGATACCAGAGAAATAAATCCTAAATCTAAAAATTTAGTCATTGATGTCATGGAAGATCAAAGGGAAAAAATTAAAAATAAAAATTATGGTGGGTCTATGCGTTTAGGCGCCTACGAGGCAACTATAAAAGAGGGAACAATAGCAAATAAAGCTTACAAGACAAAAAAAATTACAGAGAGACATCGCCACCGATATGAAGTCAATAATTTATATAAAGAAAAATTAGAAAAAGCTGGACTTGTTTTTTCTGCCACATCACCAAGTGGAGATTTGTGTGAAATAGCCGAATTGCCTGAAAGCAAACACCCATTCTTTTTAGGAACACAATTCCATCCAGAGTTTAAGGCTAGTCCTCTTGATCCTCACCCCTTATTTACTGCTTTTGTTAAAGCTTGTAGTAAAAGAAAATCAAAATAAAACCCCTCTCGGGGTTTTATTTTAGAGATTGACTTCCATCTCTTATTTTACTATTTCTAACTATTTCAATTATTTTATCTATATCATCTTCAATTACATAAAGTTCAGGTTCTTCTTTATCTATAGTCTCGAATTTTTCTTTTAATACTTCTCTAATATATTTGTCTAAGCCAGACCAAAATTCAGAGCCAAATAAAATAACGGGGATTGAGTCAATTTTTCTTGTTTTCTTTAGTGTTAAAATCTCAAAAAGCTCACTCATTGTTCCATAGCCTCCAACACAAAAGATGCAAGCTTCGGTTGAGTATAAAAGGGAAGTTTGTCTAGAGAAAAAATAATTAAAAGGTATTTCATCTGTTACATAAGGGTTGGCTCCTTGTTCGTGTGGAAGGCGAATTGTTAGACCAACTGATTTTACACCAGCATCGTAACCTCCCTTATTGGCTGCTTCCATAATTCCCGGGCCACCACCACTTAAAATATTATAACCTAATTCTTTTGCTAAGCGAGAAGCTAATTGATAGACTTTTTGGTAATCTTTATTTTTTTCTTCTAATTTTGCCGAACCATATAATGTTACAGAAGGATTAAACTTAGCTACAGAGTCTATTCCTTCTTTAAATTCAAGCTTTATTGCCTTTAATTTATCTTCCGATAATTCTTTATCTTTTTTATCCATAAAAGCTATTGTATATTAGTTTTTCTTATTTTACAATTGAATTTTTCTCTTTTTGTGGTAATATGATTTTGTGCGTGGAGCTGTTCTTGTATACAAATATATTGCATACCTTAAAAGATCATTGTTCATAAAAATGCTGGAAAAAGACAATTCCACCCATATTTTTGCCGAGGTTTTTTAGAGACTATTGAATTGCCTCGCTCCAAAGATTATTGTCCCAAAAAACACGGATATTTTAGTACTCTAAAATTCCTATGCTCGGACCGTCGTCC
>CAZCND010000026.1:0-10632 GCA_964500195.1 uncultured Candidatus Saccharibacteria bacterium
TCTCCTTCTTTAAAAAATGGTGGCACTGATTCTTTTTTGTGTAATTTTTCTTTCAATCCAATCCACTCCAAAAATCTTTTGATGATTCCTTCTTTTTCTTTATTCAGTTGTTCCTTTTTGTTTTGCATTGACTTGTTTTTTAATGATGATATAATTTAAACATTAGGGCTTAGGCCTCCGAGGAACCTCTACAGAAATGTAGAGGTTTCGATGTTTAAGTAATAAAATCTCTAAATTTCTCTTGTATTAACTTAAACTCTCTTTCCGGTATTACAGCTAATTTACGAACCAATCTCTTGTTGCTTATAACCCTTGATTGGGTTAGTTTTACAAAAACAACTTTTTCTATTCTGTCTTTCTCTGAACCTACTAACTTTAAGGATGTATGAAATTTGTCATTTTTAAGTTTACTAGTAATTGGTAAGACCAGCATTGTTTCTTTATTATAAACTTTCATTATTAAAACCGGTCTTTCAAAATTCTCATTTTTACCTGCAGTTTCAGATCCAATATTTACACCTAGGTAACACCACCACACCTCTCTCGGATAAGCAAAAACCTTTCGATTAGTTTTGTCGATTCTCTTTTTTTCCTCATTCCATTTATCAAAATCTTTATTCAGTTGTTCCTTTTTGTTTTGCATTGACTTGTTTTTTAATGATGATATAATTTAGATACATTCGGGATTTACCCGCGACCCCACCAGAAATGGTGGGGAACATTTATTTATACAAACCATTAAACCCACTTTTTACCTTATTAAAATCATCTAAACTAAGAGAACCTAAACGAGAAAACAACCTACGGTAATCTATTGTTCTTACTTGGTGTAAACAAGCGTTCATATTAATTCCTTTATGGATAAAAGATACAAACCAAGAACCCATTTTTTCTTTTGTCGTGGTGGGGATAACTAAATAAAAATTGTTAGATAATTTTTTATAAATAATCCCTGGTCTAGAAAACTTCTCACTTTTTCCATTAATTTCTGAACCAATGTTTTCTCCAAAACTAACCCACCAAATATCTCCTTCAGAAACAAAAGGAACTTTTGATGTTTTTTCATGTAATTTTTCTTTCAATCCAATCCATTCCAAAAATCTTTTGATGATTCCTTCTTTTTCTTTATTCAGTTGTTCTTTTTTGTTTTGCATTTTTTGTTGACAATTAATCTTAATTTGGTAAAATGTTGTTACAAATGGCTTCGGCCCGTCCCCTTGTGAAAACAAGGGAGAACAAGAGGAAGAAGGTCGTCAGATTAAATTTCTGACGGCTTTTCTTATTTTCTCAAAGCAGTCAGTATCTAAAATTGAAAGTCTATCGTGCAGTCGTTTTGTATCTATCAATCTTATTTGAGATAAAATAACAAAAGCTTCTTTGTTTTCTATTTGTCCAATATTTAGATAATACTTATTTTTCTTTTTTGAAGTTGTTAATGGTACAACCAAGCAAACATCTCTACTAAAACCTTTTAAAACCAAAACGGGTCTTCTGTAACTATGACTTGTTCCATCTTCTTCAAAACCTATATTGACCCCCAAGGAACACCATCGTATTTCTCTCTCTTTGTAGTAATGAGATTTAATACAATTTAATTCTTTTTTCCTTGAGTTCCATTTATCAAAATCTTTATTCTGTTGTTCTTTTTTATTTTGCATTTTTTGTTTTTTTATTTTTTGAATTCTCTTTTTAAAAAATTTTTTATGTAAAACACTTCACAAACTTTTAATTTTTAATTTCTAAATCTTGTGCTTGCATAATCTTGAGAGATTCACCATCTGAGGTCATAGCGGACCGAACTTCTTCGACTGGCTCTAGTGGACCGTTATGAAACTTAGACCAGATAATAAAAACAACAAAAAATGTTGCGACTGTAAAAAGAATAATTTTCTTCATTCGACGAGGAGACAAAAATTCTCGGATAGCGAACTCTTCGGAGCGTATCTTTTTCTTAAAAATGTACTCTCTGACTTGCTCTTCGGTTGTAAACCAGTTGCGTCCATTTCGAACCGCTTTGATCTCTCCACAACGAATTAAATAACCCAAATAGTCTTGGGTGTAACCAGAGATTTTAGCTGCTTGATTGAGTGAAATCATGTTTTTTGTGAGTCTCGTCATTTTCCTTTATTTTCTAAAGTATCTCGGACAAACGAAAAAAATAATTTTTTAATCTCGGGAAGACGTGTTTCCAAAATACTCCTTATATTATAACAAAAAAAGTGACTTATTCAACAAAAATCCACATAGTTATCCACAAGTTTAGTAATCCACCACTTATTCAACATATTGGCTATCCGAGATGTTAAAAAAGTATTGGAAAATAAGGAGTTTAAAGAAAACACCTATCACTAGGTGTTTTCTTTAAACTGTTAATATTTTTTATTTTTAATCTAATTTTTGATATTTTCTGTCTTGTTTTCTCTTTTTTATTTTTTTGTATATTTTTCTGATTAAAAGAATTAAAATCAAAATGATAAATATAAGCAAAATTGTTATAGTGTAAGTCCTCGGAATAAAGTAGGAATACTCTTTGTTGAAAACATCCTCCCCTCCTTCGGCCTCAAAAGTTCCTCTGTGAATTAACTCAAACTGTCCGTTGTACTGACGAAAAACTGACACATTATAGAAGCCATTAACAACAAGTTCTGGGATAATTACATCTCGCGTTCCCTCTGCCCCCTTTCTGTCCACAAAGAAATATCGCCCCTTTACCCTATCGTATCTATCACGAAGCTCTATCCAAATATCAAAAGATTTTTTACTGCTAACAAAGTTAGCTGAAACAGTAGCTTTTTCTTTAGCATTAACTTTTATAGTTTTATCTAATTCAAAATTTTCAGTGAAGGTGCTTTGGGTGACAGAATAATAAATCGGCTGAAGTGGAATTATGAAGGAAGTTTCTTTTTCTGTTTTCTCTGGTTTCACTTGTCCACCCTCTTCTAAGATGTACAAAGCATTAGCCATTGATCCACTAGAAAAATTTCCACTCTTATCTCTTGCAAAGAGAGTATAAAAATAACGATTGCCATTTTTGATATCTAGATCATAAAAATATTGACCGCTTCCTTCATAAACAAGTTTACCTAAATAAGGATTGCTGACATATTGTTCGGTGCTTCTCACTATTCTAACATAATCAAAATCTAGATCTGTTGGGTTTGTCCATTCAACGGAAATTCGAGATGGCAATGGTGTAGCCGTGACATCAACAGGGTTACCTGGTGGAGTTACATCTGGAGGAATTAAAGTTGTGAAATATTTATTGCCCGACGAAATAATTTTTGCTAAATAAGTTTGAGCCTCGATTTTAAAATAATAAGTTGTTCCACTTTTTAAATTAATTAATTCTACACTATGCTCATTAAAAAAATGAACATTTTTTAAAACTCCATCTCTAAATTCTGTATCCTCTCCCCAGCTCAAATTGTAAATTGTTGGGACAGAACTAGACCAAGAAATAACTGCACTGGTGTAACTAGGAACAACTTTTAAATTAATGAAAACATCTTCTTCTTTTTGAGTTACAGTGCCACCAATTTTACCCCCATCTGGTTTGCAATCATTTGGACAGTTTAAAAAATTCTCAAGTGGTGGTTCACATTTACCATTATCATTACAACCGATAATTTCCAGAGAAACTCCCATCCCAGCTGAGTCATCAAGAGCAAAAGAAAATAACGGCAGGAAAGACCAAACCGTTAAAAAAAGCATAAAAATAAAGGGTTTTTTTCTCATAGTGAAACTGCTGTTACTTCTACAATGACACTATATTCCCCCGCTGTTTGGACATGGCCTTCTCCTGTTTCGGCTCTAAAACGAGCAGTGACTGTACTACCTGTCGGGTGATTAGGAGAAGAAGAAACAGCAATAACTTTTGGAGTAATAGAAAGCCCATCCCAACATTTTCCGGTAGTCTCTCCAAAACCTGTACCACAAACAAAATTATCATCAAGATATCGTGACGCTACATCCGTCCCTTCTGGAGAAAATCCAAAATAGGAAGTATCTGTCGGACTAATATAATGATAATCAGGTACAGCTCCAGCTGGTGTGTAATCATCAAAATAATCAAAAGCTGATTGCATGGCAGGCGAGGTTGTGGAATTAATTGACAACTCATAGCCAGAAGGACTATCTGTTTTAACCAGCCAAGACAGAGTACCTTCACTTGCTTGGTAGCTTAAACCTCCTATTGGAGTTAGAACTAGATCATCGGGGTTTGAGATTGATAAATAATTTTCTTGCATCTGCCAATAACCAGCATGCATGAAATAATTATCACTGTTAGATTCCCCTGTTGCTATTTCTCCGAGAGTATCTTTGAGCCCATATTCTGTACTAGATGAATCCATACCACCCAAATTTACCGAATCACTTTGAATTTTGTATCTTGTACTTCCCATGACTTCGGCTGTTATAAAGTGAATTGGGGCCACTATCGCTATAAATAGAGCTAGGAATAAACCCATTATTCCTTTTTGGGGATGTAAATACTTCATATTTTTATCCTTTTTTCTTTATTTCAAACCTAGTTAGAATGTAGTAAACCAAAGCAATCAGAACTATCAATCCAACAAAGATTGGAACTATTACCCTCCAAGGCAACACCCAAAAGACAACCTTACCTGCTTCATATTCATTACCATATCCTTTATATAAAGAAAGATTAGCAGTGTAGCGTCCAAATAAGAAATTAGAATCCTGCCAGAAAACTTCTCTGTAACGAATAGAATCGGGAAGGACAAAATAGGCATCAACTGGAATCTGGTCTACTGTTTTACCAATTAAATTATTGATTAAAATTTTTCCATAAGGAACAAGGTGTATATTACCCGTATTTTCATATGCTATTTCAAAACTCTCTGGAGCAGAACTAAAAAATTTCTTTAGTGGTCCACTAATTTTAAAATCTTCTAGTCTTCCTTCTTCCTTCCCCATTCCATTAATCTTCACTAGAAAGAGAGACCCTATCCTAGAAATAATTCTCGTCTTACCGCTTGCACCATCTCCATCTTGCCCATCACTTCCAGATTCTGTCTCACTAGAAACAATCAAGGCGCCATAATATCCTCTAGGTTCTGCGTCTTCAGGGACAGAAACAGTGACAGGAACCACCATCCTTTCTCCTAATTCCAAATCAAATTCTGATATCTCTGGGATGATGAAATTTTTCAATGAATAAGGCCCTTCTACATCACCCATTAAAACAACCGGCCTATCTTGTTCAGTCGTTCCAACTAAATCTTCTGTGGTCAGTTTAAAATGGACAGTTCTATTTATCCTATTAGTAACTATTACATTTTTGACAACTGCTTCACCTCTATTTAGAAAAATCTCAGTTTTCCCCGGCTCTACAACAAAGTCATTTTGGGGTTCTATTTCTAACTTTGTTTTTTGATAGGCTAAAGCAAAACTAGGTAGCAAAAAAGAGCAAAGCAAAATAGTTAAAATTTTATAGGTATTTTTTAGGCTCGATTTTTCCATAATTTAATAACCCTGTCATTGAGTTGTAGCTGTGGCAGTAATAGTAGCTTCATAAGTACCAGATGCTGCGTAGACATTTTTCTGTTCTGCTGCAAAACAGATGGTTGTGGCTATTCCTGAGTTTGGGGTAACAGTTGAACGAGTAGCTACGGCCACATCAGTAGTTTCAAACCCAAGATATTTTCTATTGGTTGGAGGAATAGTTGGAGCAGTTCCACAGGTGGTCCCTGTTCCCCAAGTTGTACCATTAACATCTGTTCCAAAAACTGAATAACCAAACTCTACCTTATTAGTATCGACAGACCAAAGATCAGGAACTCCTGGTGTAGTTTCGGAGTAATCGTCAAAGTGTTCTGCGGGTCTATTAATATGAACCAAGGCTGGAGATGAACTTGCTTTAACTGCTAATGTATAACCATCAACACTATTAGATTTAACTGTCCAAGATGATGAACCAATGGCAGTGTTGGACGAGATACCTAGATGTGGATCCATGGTTACATCAGCCCCTGGGGTAAGGGTCAAACCAGCATCAACCACTAAAGTAACTTTGACTTGGTCTGATTCTGTTAAAGCAGATGTTGGTTCAGCCCAAAGATAAACTTGAAAAACAAGCGCTAAGGATAGCACGATGAATATTGATTTTTTTAATATTTTTAGGTTCATATTTTTATGAATTAATTTTTCCAATGACTTAATTATGAATTAATATAAAAAAAAAACAATAACCATTACTTGATAACTCTGTGGATAAAAAGTGTACAAAACAGAGCTTATAAAACAAAGATGGTGCAACAATTTTTATAAAAATAAAAAAATATTTTTTCTTTTCTAGTCTAATGATTTTTTTTAAAAAGTTTCCAAGAAAAATAAAAAGAGAATAAAAATGAAAAGAAAAGTAAAGTATAAAGAACGAAATGTGTTTCTGTTTGAATTATAACACCCAAAATATGTCCAAGTAAAGATTGATGATCCGTAAAAATATCCCAACTATTAAAACGAGCGAAACGTCCAAGATAAACCCCAATGCTAACCAATATAATTATGACTGTGACAATAAAAAAAGTTTTTCTTTTAGAAAATTTTTCTAAAATTATTTTTTCAATCTGTTCAAGCGATAGACAAAAAATTATCACACCTAGTGAGGCAGTGACAAAAAGTAAAAATGTATCAAACAAAACTGGAACTGCTTTTATCTCTCCCAAGTGAATAATGTCAGTTACCAAATATGGAGCATTCGGAATAAAAAGTAACCACAAAATTAAACAGGCAACAAAAATTATTTTATTAACTATCCCATTTTTTGGTTGAAGTAAGGCCACTGTGCTAAAAGCAAATGGAATAAGAGCTAACAAAATATTCCACAACAAATAAAAAAATGATGTTGTATTCCAAACTGCGGTCCTCAAAGCTACGAGAATTATTATTAAAATAACAAGTGGCGCCCAAAATGAGGGCATGTGATAATTAAAAACTGATGACCACTTTGTTTGTTTATCTTTTTCCATTTTTTGATTATAACATTTTAGGCGGGGTAGAATAAGAGGGCGGGCTTTTAATAAAGCCCGCCCTCTCCCAATTGGGAGACATATGAGATTTGCACTCATGATAGCTCTTCCACAGAGAGCTGTGTTACTACTACACTAATGTCTCCATAATGCCCTTAGTTTATAACATAAACATACCCTTATTTCAAGGGGTTATACCAAAAAACTTCACTTGTAAAAACACAAATGTTAAACAAAAAATCGGGAGAAATTACTCAACAGGGCAGACTGTTCCACTTAGTTTTTTGTCTGTTTCCAGTCTATTACCAGTACTGTCTACACAATAGTATTTACTAAAGTTGTTTTCCTCATCTTGTTTTAAATAATTATCAGAAAGAGGTACAGCAAACGCCCAGTCCGAAGAGGTAGAGTAACAATCTCCATTATTTTTTGTTTCAGCCATTATTTCGTTCAGAAGTTCTGATGTTAAACTGATTTGATTGGTTACACTTTTTGGATGCCCTGTTGGAGAAAAGAGGGATCCAGAGATTGGACTCATGCAACTTCCCTCTTTGTTTGATTTAGCTCCATAATTATTAATTTCTTTCTTCAAACCAGAAGCTAATTCTACAAAATAATTTAGCTCTTTTTTTATTTTCTCTTTTTTTATTTCATTAAAGTAATCTAAGAATATGACAAAATCACTTGGGGTTTGAATATAATTTTCTACCTCAAAATCATAATAGGTTGTTTTCCAAGAAACAGAAATTTTATTATCTCCGATGCTTTTATCTTCAAAACCTAATACTTTAGATAGAGGAACATTCGCAACTATGTTGTATTGATATATGTTATTATCTCCCTTCCCCACCCAAACATCAAAGAGACTTATCTCTAGTGAACTTAGAACTTCATCTATGTGTCTCTTTTCCTCTTCACTTAAACTTTGAGTCACACCATCAGTAACTATAGTCAGAAGATTTTTAACAGCTTGCCTATCTGTCGTGATGGAGTAACGGTAAGTATTGATACCCTTAATATTTTCTTCACCTTTTTCCACCACCTCTATGTTTGTAACTAAACCATTATAGGCCAACAAAATTTTTTCATTTATATATGATGGAATGGATTTTGAAAGAAGTTTATATAAATTAACTTTTCTAGCAATATTTTCTAACTTAGGATTAAACAAAGAATAAAACGAGCTTAATTCTTCTTGGTTTATTTTTACGATAGAAGGTTTAATAATAAAATCTTTAACAATATTTTCTAAGTTGGGAATTGTAACATAAAGATTATTTCCATCATCTTTAACATCTGTACTAATATAGTCTTCAAAAACAGTTCCTTTTATAGTTATAAAACTATCTGAAATCAAACCACCACTATTTTTACTTACCGTTCCAATAGAATTTATATTAATAGAATCTTTCTCTGGAGAAACGACAGCTTCACCAGAAATAAGTCCACGGGAAATATTCTCTAGTGATGGCGAAATTATTTTAATATCAGTCTCTGATTTATATGAATTTAGGGAAGATAAAATATTTGAATAATTTAAAAGCAATTCTTTAGGGTTCTTCTTTATAAATGAAATACCGAGACTTTCTAAACTAATGTTTAGATTAAGCATATCGTTTGTATAAGCCCAAGCACCAGCTCCTAACAAACACAAAATAAGCAGAACGATCAAAATTGTTTTTGCTCCTTTCTTTTTCTTTTTTAAAAGAGGAGCTTTTGGAGTTATGGCACTGTTTTGATTGACCCTGGCTAGATCTTCATGAAAAGAAGAGATCATTGCAACCTTAGAAATATTATCAAAATTTTGATTTTTTGTTGGTTCTGGCTTTGGATAATTAGATGTACTATTAGGGACTGCTGGACCCACCGAATCAACTCCTTTTTTTGGAATAAAATTAGGCCCCATTTCTTGTCTTTGTAATACTCCTGGTTGTTCTTTGACATTATCAGCATAAATATCTTTTGGATTTACTTCTGACCCAGGCTTTTCGTAAACCTCATCTGCTTTATTAGACAAAGAATCTTGGAATCTTTTTACTTCATCCATTCTATTTACGCTTCTATGCTCAATAGCACCATCTTCAGACATCAAGTACACACTGTCCTCTACAATTTTTGTAGGTACAGTCATTGGGGTCCAAACTTTTTGGGTTTCTTTTTTAATAGTATCTGATATTGGAACTCCCACCCTTTCATTTATCTCTGGAATTTTAGCAAGAGGAATGGTAATTCTGGAGACCTTTGGAGTAATTTGTTCTTCTTCCTTCAAAATTTTAGAGGTTCCACTTTCTGAAATAGAAATTTCTGGTACCATGTTTGGTTTTGGTTCATCAGCGATAGTGGCAGTAGGCGAAACCACGGTCGAATCTTCTTTTGGTTGATTCAAACTATTTTTCATTTGTCTAAATATCTCTATCTCATCATCTGTTTTATTTTTAGGTTCAGTTGGTTTTAAAAAGTCAGATATTTCAATTTCTGGATTATTAATTTTATCTACGCTAGAAGATTCTTCTTTTATAGCATCGTTATCTGTTTTAATTTCTCCTGTCTCGTCTTCTTTAGGTAATTCATTCTCTATTTTTTTTCCATTAATATCAAAAAACTGAACACCAGGAATATTTAAAGAATAGGATCCAAGCGGAGTTGGTTTTCTTCCTCCTGTAATTGCTGTGCTCTCATCATTTTTCTCTTCTTTTTTAATAAGATTTGCGAGTTCTTTGTTCTCGCCTTCTTTTATGAGATTTATTGTCTCCTTATTTTCACTTTCTTTTATGATATTTATTGTTTCTTTTTTTTCTGTTGTAGGAAAAATGAAATTCTTTTCTGGGGTGATAACAGGCTCCGTTTTTACTTCGGGTTCAGGTTTAGCCAAAACAGATTCTTCGGGTAAAACTGGTTTTATTTCTTCTTTTATTTTTTCTTTTATTTTTTCTTCTTCTATTTGACCAATTTTAGCAAGCGAGCCTTCTGCTTTTACCATGGGCTCTTTCTTTTCTTCTTCTATGGGCAAGGGATTATCGGCCAAGACTGTTTTATCTTTAGCAAAAAACAAACTCTCTCCAGTTTGCGGAGTTGTTGTTTCTTCTACACTTGTTTCAGTGTTATCATTTTTTTTATCTTCTATTATTACACTTTCTTTCTGTGGGTAAAAAGAATTTAAATCTGTAATTGGTTTATCGGGGTCTAAGACATCATCTTCGGTTATAGGCTCTCTATATTTATCTGCACCATCTATTGTTTTGAAACCATCTTCTATGTCATCCTCTGCCCAACCAACACTCAATAATTCAGAAATAATATTTTCCTTTGTTTTGCCTTTCTTTTTTTGATCGTTGATGTAAGAGATCAACTCAGCTGTTATCATATGGAATTATTATAACACCTAACTAAAAAAAATTTAACTAGTCTGGAAAAAAAATATTCATGAGCGGATAACATCACTTCTTTTTTGCACAAAAGCTTCGCAGTGGTAAGGACTTGGTCACAGGTCTTTTTCTGGTGAAAAAGCCCGCGAATCTTACAGATTCTGTACACCTTTCGCATTTTGATTACAAAACGCTCAAGGTCTTGCGAAAGCTCCAAGTGTTCGCTTTCTCACCCGCCTCGCGCCGTCGCGCTCCGGCTTTCAAGTCCTCTCCTT
>CAZCND010000027.1:0-9551 GCA_964500195.1 uncultured Candidatus Saccharibacteria bacterium
ATTCCTATGCTCGGACCGTCGTCCTCCGCAATGTTTTTTGGAACAACAATCTTTTCCGCTCGGTTTCAGGCCACGAAAAGAATAGTTCCACAAAAGAGGCTAGCTCGAGCGACGGCGAAGAGGTTTGAGCAAAATTTTTAGCAAAAAATTTTGTGTACTCTTTTGGGGAAGCTATTCTTGAAGTGGCTGATTCTATTCCGCCTAACTTCAAAGATTATTGCTCCAAAAAACACGGATATTTTTCTGTTAAAAAATTCCTATGCTCGGACCGTCGTCCTCCGCAATGTTTTTTGAAACAACAATCTTTTCCGCTCGGCTTTAGGCCACGAAAAGAATAGTTCCACAAAAGAGGCTAGCTCGAGCGACGGCGAAGAGGTTTGAGCAAAATTTTTAGCAAAAAATTTTGTGTACTCTTTTGGGGAAGCTATTCTTTCTGTGGCTCTCACTACACTATTTTTTTTGGAACAACAATCTTTTCGCTCGGCTAAATCAGTCTAACGACTCAAAATACAAAAAACCTTTGCATAAAATTCAAAGGTTTTTTGTATAAGATGATAGAGATCTTTATTTTTTCTTTCCAACTTTTCTTCTTGTAACAATCCACATATTTGAGTATTTCTTTGGAGTTCTTGTTTTTTGTCCTTTTCCTGTTGGTTTACCCCATAAGCTTTTAGCTTTTCTGGTACCTCGTCCTTGCCTTCCTTCTCCTCCTCCGTATGGATGATCAACTGGATTCATAACCGATCCTCTAACTGTTGGTCTAATACCTTTCCAGCGAGATCGTCCAGCTTTTCCAAAATTCTGTAATTTATATTCTGAATTAGAAACTTCTCCAACAGAAGCCCAAGCATTGTCAGGTATCTTACGAACTTCTGTTGAAGGCATTTTGATATTAGTATAGCCCATATCATTAGCCACAACTTGACCAAATACTCCGGCAGATCTGGCTAACTTTCCTCCATTACCCGCCTTAATCTCTATATTGTAAATAAATGTTCCGACTGGTAAAACCCTAAGAGGCAACCTGTTCCCAACAGAAATTGGAGCTTTTTCACTAACAATAAATGTATCCCCAACTTTAATTGATTTAGGAACAATGACATATCTCTTCTCTCCATCTTTGTAAACAGCTAGCCCAATAAAAGCATTTCTGTTTGGGTCATATTCAATGGAAGCAATTTTTGCAGGGATGTCATGCTTGTTATACATAAAGTCTATCTCACGATAAAGTCTTTTGTGTCCACCCCCTTTATGACGGGTCGTTATTCGGCCTTGGTTATTTCGTCCAACCGATCTTTTAAAACCCTTAGTTAAAGATTTTTCTGGTTTTTTCTTAGTCAAAACTCCACGATATGTAACCGTTGTCTGGTGGCGTCTTGATGGACTTGTAGGTTTATATTTTTTCATATTAAGCAAATGTTATTTTATCTCCTTTTTTCAAGTGGACGACTGCTTTTTTACCCCCTTGTTTAACACTTTCTCTTCCTTTCCTTGTGACTGTCTTGTCAGCTATTTGAGTAATTGAAACTTTAACAGGATTTACTCCGTAAACTTCCTTGATAGCTTTCTTTATTTCATTTTTGTTGGCTGAAGATACCACATCAAAAGTATATGTCCCTTTCTCAGCATAATTAGCACTCTTTTCAGTTATGCGAGCTTTCTTTATCAAAGGATGACTTTTTACTTTTTTTTGAGAGACTTCTTCATCCTTAGAAGTTATATTTTTTTTGGTTTTAGTTGTTGCCATATTATTTCTTTTCTATCTTACCTCCCAAAAAAGCAATGCTTTCCTTTGGTTGTGAGATAACAATATACTTAAAACTAAGTAAGTCTACTGGGTTAATATTTTTAACTTCATCTATTTCAACATTTTTTATGTTGGAAAAACTCTTTTTTAGAACATCACTTTTGGCTGGAACTGTTATAAACAAATTAGGTTTTTTGGAATTATAAATCTTTTCAAAACCAGAGACCTTACTCAAATCTTTTATGACCGATGAGGCATCTTTTGTTTTAATCTCTTTCAGTTTCAATTCCTCTAAGAAAAGAATCTGCCCTTTTTTAAATTTCTCGGACAAAACAGTGAAGAGAGCTTTGGCTTTCATTTTTTTGTTTATTTTTTGCTTGTAGTCCTTTTCATTGCGAGGACCATGAGCAACTCCTCCACCAACCCAAATAGGTGATCTTTTAGATCCATGACGAGCTCGTCCGGTTCCTTTTTGTCTCCAAGGTTTTTTCCCTGTTCCACTGACTTCTCCTCTTGTTTTTGTGTGAGCAACTGGAGTCCTAGCGTTTGCTTGCATAGCAACAACCACTTGATGAACCAAGTCAGCATTCCATTTCAAGCCAAATATTTGTTCTGGTAAAGATAATTTGCCTATAGATTTACCTGTTTGATTATAAACATCAGTTTCTAAAACGGTATCCGTTTCTTTAACCTTTTTTTCTGTTGGTACTTTTTTTTCTTTTATTGTTTTTTCTTTTGTTACCATAAAATTATCCAATTATTTCTACTAAAGTACCTCGGCGTCCAGGAATAGCCCCCTTGATAAGTAATTGGTTGTTAGTATTATCAATTCCGACCACCTCTAAGTTTTTTATTGTTATTCTATCTCCACCCATTCGGCCAGCCATTCTCATCCCCTTAGGAACTTTATTTCTCAAACCTCCTCCAATAGATCCAGGTTCTCTTTCTGAATGTTTCTGTCCGTGGCTTCTAGGTCCACCAGCAAAGCCGTGTCTCTTAACCACACCCTGGAAGCCTTTACTTTTAGAAATTCCAGAAACAGTTACAACATCTCCTTCTTTGAAAACGCTAACTGTAATAACATCTCCTTCTTTAATTTCTTCTATATCTCTAAATTCTCTTAAGTGTTTGTAAGCTTTTTTATCAGCTCCATCTTCTTTCTGAGTTTTAGCTGAAACATGGCCAAGGTGCGCTTTTGTGGCTCGATTTGTTTTCTGTTCTTCATAGGCAACTTGTACGGCTGTATAGCCGTCAACATCAGGATTCTTTACTTGAGTAACAACCAAAGGACCAGCTGTGATTACAGTTACCGGTACGACAGTGCCATCTTCTTGAAAACACTGCGTCATTTGCATTTTTTTTCCGAGAATAAATTTCATATTTACATCATTTTGACATCTATATCAACACCTGATGGTAATGATAAATTAGTCAAAGCTTCTATTGTTTTAGGGTTTGGATTTAAAATATCAATAACTCGCTTATGAATTCTTATTTCAAACTGTTCTCTCGCGTTTTTGAACACAAAAGAAGCTCGATTTACTGTATATTTCTTAATTTCAGTTGGAAGTGGAATAGGTCCAACAATCTTGGCATCATAGCGTAAAGCGGTATCAATAATCTGCTTGACCGAAGTGTCAAGTATCTTATTCTCGTAGGCTCTAACTCTAATCCGCAATTGAACCACCACATCTTCTTTGCCCTTCTTAGGTTTTATAACTTTTGTTGTTGTCATAATTGAGTTGTAAGGTTTATGAGGTCAAAAGTTTTTAACTTTTGACCTCATGAAACTATTTACTTATTTGATGATCTTGGTTACAACTCCTGCTCCAACAGTCTTGCCTCCTTCACGGATAGCAAAGTGCATTTGTTCCTCCATGGCTACTGGATTAACCAATTTAACCGTTAGAGTAACATTGTCTCCTGGCATAACCATTTCTGTTCCTGCTGGTAGTGTAGCCTCTCCTGTCACATCTGTTGTTCTAACATAAAATTGAGGTTTATATCCAGTAAAGAACGGAGTGTGACGACCACCTTCTTCTTTCTTCAAAACATAAACATTACATTCAAACTCTGAGTGAGGGGTAACACTTCCTGGTTGAGCTAACACTTGTCCTCTTGTAACATCTTCCTTCTTTGTCCCCCGAAGAAGAACTCCGGCATTATCTCCTGCCATTCCTTCTTTCAAACTCTTGTTGAACATTTCTATACCTGTAACTGTTGTTTTTGATGTATCTCTTATACCGACAAGCTCTACTTCATCTCCAACATGAACAATTCCTCTTTCGATTTTTCCAGTAACAACTGTTCCTCTTCCTTCAATAGAGAATATGTCTTCTATAGGCATAAGGAAAGGTTTTGTAGTATCTCTTTCTGGAACAGGAATATAAGAATCAAGGGCTTCAACTAATTCAAGTATTTTCTTGGCCCATTCATCATTATTATCTGCAGATTCCAAAGCTTTCAAAGCTGAACCTCTAATAACAGGTGCTCCAGCTCCATCATATCCTTGGTTAGTTAGAAGTTCACGAACTTCCTCTTCAACCAAATCAATCATATCTTTGTCATCAACCATATCACACTTGTTTAGGAAAACAACAATTTTAGGAACATTAACTTGTTTTGCTAAGAGAATATGCTCTCTTGTTTGAGGCATAACTCCATCTGTAGCAGCAACAACGATAATAGCACCGTCTGTTTGAGCGGCTCCTGTAATCATGTTTTTAATGTAGTCAGCGTGCCCAGGCATATCAACGTGAGCATAGTGACGATTAGGAGTCCAGTACTCACTGTGAGAAAGAGCTATCGTTATTCCACGAGCTTTTTCTTCTGGAGCGTTATCAATTTCTTCAACTCCTTTAATTTTAGCACCAAAACCTTCCCCTTGTCGGGATAAGGTATTTAAAATAGCCGCAGTTAAAGTGGTTTTTCCGTGGTCAACGTGACCCATAGTTCCCACATTTACGTGTGGCTTGTCTCTGTTAAATTCTTCTGCCATATATTTTTATTGGTTGATAATTAGAATAAAGATTACGAGAAACCTTCTTTATTCAAACTACCAACATAAATTATTAATAATTAGCGTAAAACGCAATTGAACTTCATCTTATCAAATATAAAAATAAAGTCAAATTTTTGTGACTCAAGTTCAAAAAAAATATTTATCTCTAATCAGACATCTTTTTAGTTATTTTTCTTCTATTATCATGTCTATAACACTAACAATTGCTTCTTTTCTTCCGGCACACACCTCTCCTTCAGCCTCTTGGCGACAACAATCAAGATAATAAACCGTTGTCCCTGAAGGATTAACTTCTTTGGAACCTTCTCTATCTCTTATATTACTTTCTTCTAGAATCTCTTGTTCTTCTTCTATTTTTAATTTAGATGAAAGTTTACAATAATCAACTAACTCAGGATTGAAACTCCAACTAATTTTAGAAGAACCTTCTCTAAATATAACATTTGGTTCCGCCTTGAAACTAATAACTTCTGGGGATGAAAGAACACATTTCCCATCTATGTAGTCTGTATTATCTACACAATCAACAACAATTCGCCTTTCCAATATTATTTCATCTCCATCTTTAATAATAAATATGTTTTCTCCATAACCCATAATTATAGGATCTATATTTCCTCCTGTTCCTGTGACTTTTTGGTTGTCAGGATAAATAAAGGTAAACTCATTGTTCTGTGGATTATTTTCTACTTGCCAAGCAACAGATGTGGTACAACTATTTCCATCAAGAGAGATCGTACAACCCTCTACATTTATAGAACTAACAGGAGCTAAACATTTAAGTTTTTCATTATCCCATTCTGTCCCCGTACGACAATCTGCCGAAGCGGTCTTTCTGCTTATTTCTCCACCATTGTTATACAAGAAAAATGGAGTTTCTCCGTAGGGAATAAGATAATTTTCTTCCCCCGAAGGAGAATTAATATTTGCCACCGTACTATTATCTTCTGGGTAATTAGTTGTAATAGCCCAAATACCAGAAACCTGATGTATGTTCCACCCCACGGTTGTCTCACAACTCTCACCACCATTTGGAATCAAACAATTAGTAACGGAAAGCGATGGCTCTACACAATATCCACTTGAAGGATCAAGAACTTGTCCTTGTTGGCAAGAGGTGCTAACTACTATCATTTCAGAATCAGAAGTTGCAGTTGTAACAACATTATTTCTACATCTTACGTAATATCCAAAACTACCTAGTGATCCTGGCAGATTATAACTTAAACTATTGTTTGTATTCAAAACTACAGGAGTCCAATTAACTAAAATTCCTGTCTTGTCATTGTTTAACAACTGACAACTAGCTTGGTTTAAGGTTTCTGGGGTGATGGGTAGACTAGAAGGTACAAAAGTAAAACGGTAAGGCTCACTTGGTGAACCAGATCCTATGTTTGTCGGTAAAGACACAGAAACAACGACTACGTTTACTATAATATTAGAAGAAACAGCTTTTATGGAATAATTATTTTTATTTCTACATTCTATATAATAACCATAATTACCAGAGGAACTTGGAGAGGTCTGTAATATAGGGTTATTTGTTTGATACTCAGTTAGAGGTTCATATCCATAATCTAATAATCGACACTCGGAAGGAGAAAGAGAACCTGAGATAGTATAACCAAAAGGAACACTTGTGTTAGGTGTTGTGTTGTGAACCAAAGATGTAGGGGTGACAGAAGAATCTATAAAGTTAGCTGTAACATTATGATTCTCATCCATTGTAAGACTACAAGTCCCTATTCCGGAGCAATCTCCTTGCCAACTAGAAAAAGAATGTCCAGGACTTGGGGTGGCAGTCAAAACTATTTCAGTTCCATATGTATAACCCTCAAAACAATCAGACTCGCAAGAAATACCAGAAGGAACAGATGAAACAGAACCAGAACCATTAACTGTAACATTTAAAGATTTTGGTTCTGGCACCCATATTGCATATAAAGTTGTATTACTATTTATCGTAACAGATTGGTTTTCTGTATAATCAACCGAAACACCTTGTGATTTACCCCAGCCTACAAAGGTATAACCCGTATTAGAAAATCGGTTAGAATTTAGATTCTGAGGTACACCTGACAGAAAGGTCTGATTGCCCATAGTACCCGTTCCACCGTTTGCATTAAAACTGACAACAAAAGCCTTAGACTGACAAATTGCTGTAACTGTGCAGTCTGAACTTGAAGAAGAAAGTTTCCCTGTCTCATAAGTTATTTGAGAGTTGACATCTCCGCTTTTTATACTCCCCCCACAACCAGAAATTGAACTAATATAATTATTTTCATAAGGAGTAACTGTAAATGTCTTTCTTTCTGGAAACAACCAAGAACTGTTTACAATAGCATAAGTTGGATCTATATAACACTTATCTACACTTGTAAAAATTAATGTCTTACACTCACTCATACTTGCACTAAGAGTACAAGATTGGTTAATTGAAGGAGTCGTATAAGTATAAGAACTTCTAGTTGGACTAGTCGGAGATAAGATTCCTCCTGTTCCACAACCAGAAATTGAACTAACAGAAGTTAAACACCAGCCATCTTCTGGTGTGATTTGAAAAGAAGTCTGTTGCCCACAAGGGATAGATATTGAAGTAGGCGATATAGAACCAGCCCTACCTCGAGATACCAAAGCAGTTATAGTACAAGAAGAAGATTGTGTCCAAAGAGCATATAAAGTCATGTTACTATTTACAGTTATTGAATCACCATCATTATAAATTTTTGGACCAGAAGATGAGGTTGCCCAACCTGCAAAAGTATAACTTATTCTAGTAAAATCATTAGATTTTAAATTTTGAGACACACCAGCAGTAAAAGGCTGAGGTGACATTGTACCTGTTCCACCATTAGCATTAAAAGAAACAGTATAAGTGCTTGTAGTTTGATTCCAAAGAGCGTACAAGGTCATACTACTATTTACTGTTATAGACTGACCGTCGTCATAAACTTTTTGACCAGAAGACGAGGTAGCCCAACCTGCAAAAGTATAGCCTGTTCTAGTAAATCGATTGAGGTTTAAGCTCTGGTAAACACCCTCTGTAAAAGTCTGATTAGACATGGTACCTATTCCACCATTAGCATTAAAAGAAATAGCATATCTTTGAACTTGAACTATGCAAGTATTGCTTACATTAGTAGTTCCACTTTCACAATATGCATAGGCATAATCTGTAGCCAAATAATCTTGTTGACCACTATTATATAAAAAGAAATTTCTATTTCCTTCTGCTAGTGATAAGTCATGATAAGTTGCAGTTCCTGAGTGTCCAGTACCTACTGTTATATTATCTGGAGTTGTTACCGCCGAATTAGAAGAAGAATCATAGTTATAAACATTCCAATTAATTGTGGCATCACAAGAACTATTCCCAGCTGAGACAGAACAAGGAAGAGCATTAATCCCCCCAGATAAAGTTCCCACTTGAGCAAAAGTAGCATCAACTGTTTTATCTTCAGTCATACTAAAAGAACAAGTTCCAGTCCCCGTACAATCTCCCGACCAACCAGAAAAAGAATAACCAGAATCTGAAGAGGCGGTCAGAGATACACTTGTATTTGTATTTAAAGTACTAGTACAACTAGATGTTTTACAATTAGTTATTCCTCCACCCGAAACGCTACCTTCACCAGAAACATTGACTGTTAAAATATATGTTGATTTACTGAAACTTGCTGACACAGATTCTGGGTTTTGATTGATAGTCAAAGTACACAAATTTCCGTTTGTGCTATCACAACCACCCCAGCTAGAAAAAGAGTAGCCCGCCGAAGGAGACGCACTTAGGCTAACAGACTCTCCTTTTCCAATCTTTTGAGAACAAATTCCCGTATTGTTTGTACAAGAAAAACCACTTCCACTAATAGTCCCATTTGGAGAAGAGACATTAAGAGTATACTTATCTTGAGAACAAGAGGCATCAGTTCCTCCGTTCAATCCTTCACAAGTCCATGTATAATTATCCTCATTATCAGAATTAATTACTGAGTTTCCACTTACACAATCGTAGTGTGTTAGACTACATGCTCCATCAACTGCTACTAAAACATCTATTTCATCGGAAACCGCTTCCACTTCAATAGTGTTTGAAAAAGCAAAATAACCCACAGAAAAAACTGCTAATATTGCAAACAAAAATATTTTTACTTTTCTAAGCATCTTTAATCAAAAACTAAATCTCTGATATGATTTGATCCACCTTTCCAAGATAAACTTCTATTTCTTTTGTCTCATTATGTGAGGCACTTTCATCAGTACAAGTTATAGATAGCTTGAGGGTAATATCTGCGTTTCCAATATTTGTTGGAGAAGTTGTTCCACTCGTTTTTCCTTCTGTATTTATATCTTCATAAAAATCATTATCTGTCTGGATGTTTGAACAATAATCAAATTTCCCAGCTGGATCAGTTGTAGCATTCCATTTCAAAATAAAATTTTTATCTGTGACTCTATTCTCTTCTGAAATATTTTCACCATTCAATTTTTTAGCAGAAAAATCTATATTGTATGTTATAGGCTGGGGAGGATTTTCAAAACAATTATAAGTTACATCTTTAGTCTTATTTTTATAGACATCTCCGTGCTCATCTTGACAATATAAATCTTTAGAAGAATCGTAATTTATACATTCTCCCGCTAGTGTAATTTTCCCTTCAATACAAGCCGAAGGGGAATCATATTTCCAATAAGGAGTTTTGGGTGTTTCATAATCTGGATCTCCTGGACAAGCTTCTGGTTCAATACATTGCTTTAATTGATTGTCCCAATATAAACCATCTT
>CAZCND010000028.1:0-9279 GCA_964500195.1 uncultured Candidatus Saccharibacteria bacterium
TATAGATATTAATTTCTAACATAAGGAGACAGATGACTATGAAAAAAATATTCTTATTAGCAGCTATTGCTACATTAGCATTCACAACTTCTTGCGACAAAGAAGCTTTGAATACGACTCCTACCACTGCTGTTTCCGGTGACTTTATGCTGGAAAACACTGAAGGAGGTCTGATGGCCCTGAACGGCACATACCGTTTCTTCTGGCAATGGGGTTCAACTACCACAAGTAACTACCACCAGTCATTCGGCCCTCAATCTTATGCCTTGATGGGCGACCTGATGGGTGAAGACATGGTACAGGCCGCCTCCGGTAACGGATGGTTTTGGTACGACTACACATACAACGTTAAATCAAGATATACGAGCGGCGGCTGGCGCTCCTATGACTGCTGGAACTATTATTATAAATTAATAGCCAACGTCAACTATATTATTGCTGCGGAAGAAACCATGGTTGGTTCGGAAGCAGATGTTAAATATATCATGGGCAACGCCTATGCTCTCCGTGCTTATGCTTACCATTACCTGGCCATGACTTTTGCGCGTAGTTATATTGGGCACGAAGACCGCCTCTGTGTTCCCCTCTTCACTGAACCCACTGTTGCCGGAACAGAAGGGAAACCCCGTTCCACCAACCGTGAAGTATACGATCAAGCGATGGCCGATATAAACCATGCTTGCGAATTACTAAGCCAAGGCCAAGCACAAAAGCACATCACCCATATCGACCGTTTTGTAGCCAACGGAATTAAAGCCCGTATTGCTTTGACAATGGGTGACTACCAAACGGCTTATGATGCAGCCAAGATTGCCATTAGCGGTTCTAAGAAACTTACCAAAGTAGTGAACACCGGGTATAACAACGCCAGTGCAACCGACGTTCTGTGGGGTGCTGAAATAATCACCGCCCAAGGTACAACCAACCCACAATTCCTTGCCCATATGGATATCGCTTTTGGTGGTTACGGAAAAGCTTCCCGCAAATGCTGCAGCGCATGGTTATACAATAAAATCAGTGACACAGACGCCCGTAAGGTTTGGTGGAACTATGAAACACTTGAAGATGGTAAAACCAAAGGATATCAGCAATACAAGTTTTTGTTTGCTGATGTATCCGATCCCACAACCGGTGCTGACCACATCTTCATGCGCGTTCCGGAAATGTACCTGACCATAGCTGAATGCGCCCTTCGTCTGGGCCGGGAATCCGAAGCCCAAAACGTTCTGAATGAGTTCATGACATACCGTCAACCGGGCTACAACTGCTCTTCCAAGACCGGAACAGCCTTAGGCACTCTTACAACTAACGAAACCGGCTCTCTGCTGGAAGAAATCATCCTGCAGCGTCGTATTGAACTCTGGGGCGAATACGGCCGTATTTATGACATCAAACGCCTCCGCCAAGGCTTTGAACGTACCAGCAGTATGGGACATCCCACTGCCGGACTGCGCCAGGACCTTCATTTTTCCGATCCTGAAACGTTTGACTGGGTTTTGACGATTCCCTCCGCTGAAATAGATGCCAATCCTCTCATGGTTCAAAATCCTCTGGGAAGTGCTGCCGAAGGTAATTACGGAGATGATCCCAGTTTGAATCCTGCTAAATAACTGCATGTTTGTTTACACTCAAAAGAAATTCACCATGAAGAATATATTTAAAATTGCATCAGGCATAGCGATATCGCTTATTTTGTTCTCCTCTTGTAATGTTGAGAACCTGAAAGAAACCTATACTCCTGTAGAAGTTTCTGAAGTTTCTTTCACACAAGCGAACATCAACGCCACATCCATTCCCGCTGCGCAAACTTCCTTTGACATTGTACTTTCACGTAATACACCCGAAAATGCCGTTACGGTTAACATCACCAGCACTCTTCCTTCAAGCATTACTGCACCTGCCTCCGTTTCCTTTGCTGCCGGCGAAACCACTGCTATTTTGTCAATAAACGTTTCAAAGATGCCTGTTGGCGCCCAAATTAAAGGCAGTTTGAGCATCGATGAAAGTTTTGCCAACAAAAATGTAGCCATTATGACTACCTCTTTAACGCTCGCAAAAGCCTATACATGGGTATCACTGGGTATGGGTCAATGGTTTGACAATCTGGCATTGATGAGTGCTTCCAGCTACGGTATCCAACCAGTAGAAGTGTTGAAAGCAGAAGGTTTTGAACGTTATCGGATTATGAACCCCTACGCCAACACTAACCAACTGATTGCATCGTGGAGTGAAGCCAACATTGGAACCAACAGAAGTGCCTACATTGAATTCTGGGTATTGCCGAATGATTTGAATGTATCCTGGGGTACCTTCTGGTACTGCGGTCTTATCTATGATGGAGCCGGCACCGACATCAAGGCATACCTTCCTTCCTATCTGAGTGCGACGTATGCGGCTGATGATGCAAAAAGCCAAATTGATCGCACAGATAAAGTAGTATGGTTTTATCCTTACTGGTATATCGACGGTTTAGGTGGCTTTGGAACCAAATACCCCTGTGTTCTGTCATTCCCGGGAGGACCAAACCTGGAAGATTATTTGTAATCTTTCTTTCTTCTTACATAAGGCCGGGTTTATAAACCTGGCCTTTGTTTTTATTGTCTAAATATTCTTTGCTACCTTTGGATATTGTATCAACCTCCTTTGTATGCGTATTAAATTTTTTGGAATCCTAATTGCCACGCTATTGGCTGTAAGCTGTGAGCGCAATATACCTATGACAGAAAATATACCTGAAACAACACCTCAGGTCATAGTCCCCGAATCCGGCACCGTGCTGAAAGGTTATATCCGGGTTAAAATGAACGAAGAGCTCACCGACACTGCCTCTTTAGGCAGGCTTTTTCCGGACTTAAACATCGTTTCCATTGAACGCACCTTCCCCTATTGCGGTAAATTTGAGGCCCGCACCCGTGCCAAGGGCTTGCATCGCTGGTATGACATCAACTTCGATCCAAATGTCCCCTTAACAAAGGCGGCCACGGACTTTACCCACCTGGAGGGCGTACAATACGTTGAGTTCATTAAAGGTATCCGGTCAACAGAAGTTCCCTACCCCTTTAACGACCCACAACTGAGTAGGCAATGGCATTATTATAACCCCGGTTCCGAGGACGGTAAATACCTGAGCGGATCGGACATCAACTTATTTAAGGCTTGGGAAGTCAATACCGGCAGCAGTGATGTCATTGTAGCCATTACAGACAGTGGGGTAGATTGGAAGCACGAAGATCTGGCAAGCAATATGTGGGTTAATGAGGCTGAATATTACGGCACGGAAGGTGTTGACGATGGCCAGAACGGTTATGTGGACGATATCTATGGATACAATTTTTGTTTAACTTCCGATGGGGCCTTTGCCGGTGACATTTCTCCTGAGAACCACGGAACACACGTAGCCGGCATCGTGAGTGCTGTTAACAATAACGGTATTGGCGTCTGTGGGATAGCTGGCGGGAACGGCAAAACACAGGGCACCCGCATTATGAGTTGCCAAATTATGACAGAAGGCACCGATAAAGCCAATAACGAACGGGCGTTCAAATATGCAGCCGATAACGGAGCTGTTATCAGCCAAAACAGTTGGGGTTTTGAAGATCCCGAATATTTTCCGCAATCACTAAAGGAAGCGATCGATTATTTCATCGAATTTGCTGGTATTGACGAGAATGGAATCCAGACAGGACCTATGCGGGGAGGTATCGTACTCTTTGCAGCCGGCAACGACAACATCAGCCAGGCTGCTGTGGCCATGTACGAAAAAGTGATGGCAGTATCTGCCATTGGTCCGGCGTTCCGGAAAGCCTCCTTCTCCAACTATGGGAAATGGATTGATATTGCTGCACCGGGAGGCACTCAAATCGGAAATGAAGTGTACAGCATACGGAGTACTATAGTCGGCAACAATTACGGTGGCATGATGGGCACCTCACAGGCTTGTCCGCACGTATCGGGCATTGCAGCCCTGGTGGTTTCCCAATTTGGTAAAGTGGGTTTCACCAACGATATGCTTTGGGATATTTTGATAAGCAACACAACAAATATTGACGAATATAATTCCGCCTACGTTGGGCGTTTGGGAAGCGGTCTGATAGACGCGTACAAATGTCTGAGCAAAGAAGGACCCAATTCCCCCAATCCGGTTAGTGATATCTGGGCTTCCTCCATATCCAATGCCATCACCCTTAAATGGCTGGTACCTGCCGACATAGACAGTGGAAAGGCTTTCGGATATGATCTCTATTACAGCCGGCGTTCTCTGGAGGATTTGGATCCCGACAACAAGTCGGACGATGTACTCCTTGTTTCCTGTCGTACCGGTATCCTGGATGTAGGGGATACCGTATCCACCACCTTGAGAAATCTTGCATTCGATCAGACCTATTATTTTCGGATAATCAGCTACGATAATTTTGCTCACCGCGCCCCACTTTCCAAACAATTATCCCACAACACCCAACAAAACAATAACCCTGTCATTACGTCCAAGAACGGTACTTCGGTTACTTTGAAAGCTTTTGAAACAAAAAAGCTGGCTTTTGAGATTTCTGATCCCGACGGACACGACATTACTGCCACATTTGAGGGCGGATCCAATGCTGCTTCAGCTGTCCGGAACGACAACGTAATAACGGTAACCATTAATGGTCCCTATTCATCTGCCGGAACGTATGAAGCCATACTGACCGTATCGGATCCCTACGGAGGTGTGGCCAACCAAACCATATCCTATTCCATCCTGCCTAATACGGCACCACGTGTCATTGGTGTGCCTGATAATGTCTATATGAAAAATAAAACCGAATCCGTGACGTTGGATATGAAAGATTATTTTATAGACGATGACGGAGAAACCCTCACGTATGAGATAGCCTCTTCATCGGCCTCCATCGTTGTGAAACCAACGTTCAACAAAGACATTCTTACTCTCCAGGGGAACTGGTTTGGTACTGCCACTTTGACAATTACTGCCAAAGACGCCTTGGGCGCCAGTTGCCAAACCAATTTTACTGTGTTGCTCAGGGACGGTAAACAGGAATTTGATCTTTACCCAAATCCTGTATCGGACGTCCTGAACATCCGCATGGGAGAAGAGCAGTTGGTTGACATTGCCATTTATACCGTTACGGGCTCAAAGGTGTTTGAAACAAAAGGAAACGCATCGCCTTTCAACCCCATCCAGGTTAATACAACTGCATGGAGCGCCGGAACATATACTGTTATCATTAAATTCGATAACAAGCAAATCCGCGGAAACGTAGTCAAATTATAGCCACTCCATCATGAAAAAAACAATTACTTCTATCATATTTTTTGTAGTCACCCTACCTTTAGCAGCCCAGACAGCTTCATTCGTTAATTTATCTCCCGATGCACGTGCTATGGGAATGGCGGGAGCCGCTCTGGCTATTGATGCCCAGGCGTTCGCTCTGTATACTAATCCCGCAGCAATGGCTCTATCTGAAAACAAGCTGTCAGCTGGTGCTTCTTACGGAATGTGGCAGCCCAACGCCGCGGACAACACTTTGATAGGTGCCTCTGGATTTGGCAAGATTGGCAAGAATCTGGGCATAGGCCTGGCTGGTCGGTTTTTTACCCACCAGCCTTATAACATTTCCTCCAGCCAAGGCGCCTTGACCGGCTCCTACACCCCCAAAGAATATACAGTTGAAATGGGAGCTGCTTACCGGTTAACTAAAGGTTTTTCTATTGGTGTTAATGCCCGTTTTATCCAATCAACCATTGCAGAAAACTATCAAGACAACGCATTTGCCGCAGACATTGCACTGATGTATCAAATAAGAAATTTCAGTCTTGCGGCTGCCGTCACCAATCTCGGAAATAAAATGAACTTCGGCTATGATGACTATCCCCTACCATCTCTCATTAAGGCCGGGGCAGCTTACAACCTGCGCATTGCGGAAATGCACCGTGTTTCCTTTAGTGTGGAAGGCGACTACCATCTGACAGGTGATAAGGGCATTATGGGCGGCATTGGAGTCGAATACGCGTTCAAGAATATAGCTTTCGTCCGGGCTGGCTATCACTTAGGCGATGAACTGAAAGTCATCCCCAGTTATGCTTCGGTTGGCTTGGGTATCCAGTTTCTTGGAATATCTCTGAACGCCGCCTATCTCCTGGTACAAAAAGATTCTCCCCTGGCTAACAGCCTGAGCATTGGTCTTGGGTGGGCATTTTAATGAATAGCCATCGGAATATATTATAGTTGACCCATTTTCGCTGTACCAGATTATGGAACATGGAGGAAAAAGTAGTTTCTTTTATTTATTATTGACTGAAACTCTCAAAAACACAAATTTTCGTCAATAACTTTTTTTATATTTGAATAAGAAATGGTATCTTTCAAAAATTATTTTGATATGATACAAAGAGAAATTTATCTAAAAAAATTACGTTCTTTACGAGATACAAATCTCATAAAAGTAATTACAGGAGTTCGCCGTTGCGGAAAATCCACACTTTTAGAAGCGTTTCGCAATGAATTACAACTTTCAGGCATAAGCGAAAAGAATATTATTTCACTTAACTTTGAAGAACGAGAAAACATAAAATTTTCTGAATGGACTGATCTCTATGACGAAATTATAGCGAAGACAAATCCTAATGAAAAATTTTATATTTTCCTTGACGAAGTTCAATTATTGACAAATTTTGAAAAATTTATTGATGCTGTTTTTGTCAAAAAGCACCTTGATTTATATGTAACAGGTTCTAACGCCTATCTGCTTTCAAGCGAATTGGCAACATTGCTTACAGGTAGGTATGTGGCTATAAATTTGTACCCATTTTCGTTTTACGAATACACGCTTGCCTTTCCCGAAGAGAAAAATACCGACCGACTTCTTCGTCGATATATGAACAACTCCTGTTTTCCAGAAGCCGTAAATCTTTCTAAAACAGCACCCGAAATAGTAAACGATTATTTGCAATCAATTTACAATACTGTTGTTGTAAAAGACATTGTGCAAAGACATAAATTGCGTAATTTCAATAATTTACAGCGTATTATAGAATATTTGTTTGACACCGTCGGTTCGCTTGTTTCTCCAACTAATATTGCCGAAGCACTAAACAGGCATTCTGATAAGACGATTTCGCACAACACTGTCAACAAATTAATTCATTTTCTAACAGAAAGTTATTTGTTGTATTCTGCACCTCGCTACGATATAAAAGGCAAAGAACTTCTGACGACCAATAAAAAATATTACGTTGTAGACTTGGGCTTGAAAAATATTTTACAAAGTACTTATTACGAAAGAGATATGGGACACAAACTTGAAAATGTTGTTTATTTTGAACTGTTAAGACGTGGTGGCCAAGTTTTTGTGGGAAAAAACAAAGACAAAGAAGTGGATTTTATGGTACAAAAACCAAATAATGAGCGAGAATATTATCAAGTATCTTATACGCTTAATGACGAAAAAACATTTAAAAGAGAATTTTCGTCATTAAGAACACTTCGAGACAGTTATCCCAAATATATTTTAACCTTCGATTACGATAATGCTTTAATAGACGGCATACAAAAAGTAAATGTAATAGATTGGCTATTAACAAGATAAAAAAAGTACCGGCAGGTAATTTTTTAATACAGCATTCCAAACAGCCAAAGCGGGATTTTGTTTCCGTGTCCTGTTTCAATATCATCGGCTACGATAAAACCATTTAAATTATCTTTTATTTGATCAAAAGGTTTCTTCTTTCCGCCGATCTCAAAAGTGTAGTTATCTACCATAAAATCACCCTGCGGCGCAAGTAAAACATTTGAAACGGCATTTAACTGATTAACAAAAAATGTTTCTCTTGCACTGCCAATGTTTGCATTGTTGCCATATAAGTATGACAAATTTGTATTATTCAGCAAGACCTTATCGGGCTTTGTCAGATCGCCAATCGTTTTGTTTTTGTATGAAACCAAATTCAGCAATTTTGCATTTGCCAACAAGAATAAATATTTGACGGTATTGTTTCTATTGCTGTCTATTGCCACGCTCAAATCTGTAATATTTGGTGTGTAGGGTACTAATGTTGAAAGAATTGCCAATAGCCTTTTTAATTTGTGCCGCGATTCAAACTCAATATTTTCTATGGCAGGAATATCAATATCAATAACATTATTTACCGCTTCCTGCAATTTTATTTCGTATTTACTTAAACCTTCTTTGTAAAATAGATAATAGCCGTTTTTCAAATATTTTTTGAATAAGGGTATTATTTTTAGATTTTCTGTAATCCGAAAAGCAATATCTTGGTGATTTTCAACAATTTCTTTCATTGAAAGCACAGGAAAATCGCCCATTTTTTCAAATTTTAAAAATTCTCTGAAAGACAAGCCCTCCAATTTCTCATAAACAACTCTTCTTGATAAGTCCGCCGTTGAGTTGTAAATCTGCAAAAGCGAAGAGCCGGTAAAAACAACTTTCAGTTTAGGAAAACTGTCGTAAATATTTTTAATTTCGGTTGCCCAATTAGGGTAGTGATGAATTTCGTCTAGAAACAAATGTGTTCCGCCGTTCAGATAAAACTCGTCAGCCAAGTCAAAAATACTGTGATTGGCAAACCAAGTATTGTCCAAACTCGCAAAAAGTGCTTCGTTTTTGTTCGCAAAAGTATGCTTAATATGTTGAAGCAGCATTGTTGTTTTTCCAACGCCTTTAGCGCCGATAATGGCAATACAACGCTCATCCCAATCAATATTCTGATAGAGGTAACGAAAAGTTTTTGCATCTGTCTCCTGTAATAGCCGCAGATAAATTTTTATTAAACTTTCCATATAATTATTTTTCTGCAAAGATACAAAATGCTTTTTATAAATAGCAATAAATAACTAAATATGCTTCGTTAAAATAGCATTTTCACACACGGACAGAATTAAAATTCCCAGCAAACTATGATTTCTCGTCCAGGTTGCCGCTCCAGAGGTATTTGTTTGTTTCTTTAACCAACACACCGCTCAGTAACAGAAGGGATATCAGGTTAGGGATGGCCATTAGGGCATTCATACAGTCGGCAATGTTCCATATCATGGCCAGGTTGACTACCGAGCCCGCATAAACAGCGGCCACCAATACCAAACAAATACGACCGTACTCTCTGCCTACTAAGATTAAACTGGGAACACTTTACTATTTCAGTCTTCAGGAGAAACATTTGTTAAACGTAGCCGTCCAAGTCAACTACTCTATTCCTTCACATCTTCCGCAGATTAATCTGTTGCTACTTTTTGGAGAGAAGTCCTATCTTCCATTCTATTAC
>CAZCND010000029.1:0-9148 GCA_964500195.1 uncultured Candidatus Saccharibacteria bacterium
AAAAAGATACATACACAATGCCAGACATAAAACTGGTGGAAAGAGTTTTTTCTCGTACTGATTTTATAAAAACTTATGAGCCATATTTTAAAATATTAAAATTAGACAAAAAATCAAGCTATGCTAATTTTAATGGCAGGCTTTACAAAAGAAACTATTGGCTAGCTTATATGCAAAAGTGATTTCTCACATATCCGACATGTGGAAAAATTAATTGTATTGTTTAGCTACGGTTTTATCGGTATAATGAGTAGTATGCTAAATGAAGATTTTGAAAAAAGCCTTAATCTATTAAACGAGAAGCAAAGAGAAGCCGTAGATTCTGTTGAGGGTCCTGTGATAGTGGTGGCTGGTCCAGGAACTGGAAAGACAAAGATTCTGACCACTCGTATTGCTAATATTCTAAATATAACTGACACCAATCCGGAAAATATTTTAGCTTTGACTTACACTACGGCTGGAGTTGTTTCGATGCGTCAAAAACTTCTTGAAGTTATAGGGGATAGAGCTTATCGGGTAAATATTTTTACTTTTCATGCTTTTTGCGAACACATAATAAAAGAATTTAATTTTTATTTTGAGAGACTAGAGAATTTTAGAGTCATAGAAGATTTGGAAAGAGTAAAAATCGTTGAAGACATAATAAAAGAAAATAAATTTAAACATCTTGTTTCTTTCCAAGACGAATTTTATTTTTTGAATAAAATAATAAGCGCTATACTTGCTATTAAAAAAGAAGGTTTATCACCAAAAGCTTTTAATAATTTATTACCAGAATGGAAGAGGGATCTTTTGGCGGATGAAGATATTTATTATAAAAAAGATTATGGAGAATACAAGAAGGGTGATTTAAAACCCCAAGAAGAAATAAAGATAGAAAAGAAAATAGGAATAGCTGAGGAATTAGCCAGAGTTTTCGAGTCCTATCAAGAAAAAATAGAAAGTTGTGGGTGGTATGATTTTTCAGATATGATTCTTAATGTTTTAGAAGAATTGAAAAAAAATAAAAATCTCAGGAACGAAGTTCAAGAAAAATATCAATATATTTTAGTCGATGAGCACCAAGATACAAATGAGGGACAAAATTCTATTTTGGAATTATTAACTAATGCCCCTCATCTAGAAAGAAGACCCAATCTTTTTACTGTTGGTGATCCCAAGCAGTCTATCTATCGATTCCAAGGAGCAAGCGAAAAGACTTTTGCTAGATTTGAAGAATTATATAAAGACATTAAAAAAATAACTTTAACGGAAAATTATCGCTCAACACAAAACATTTTAGATGGAGCTCATAGTTTAATAACCAAGTCAGAAGGTTTAGAAAATTCTGTCATTCTTCATTCTAATATTAGTGGAGAAAATCAAAAGATAAAAGTTAGACAATTTTCTAATTATAAATTTGAACTCCTCCATTTAGCCGAACAAATAAAGACAAAGATAGATAATGGGATTTCTCCTCGAGAAATAGCCGTTTTGTATCGTACCAATAAAGATGTTTCAGATATTAAAACAGTTTTTGATTATTACCAAATACCTTATACAATTTTTTCTAAGGATAAAATACTAGATGATCCTAATATCTCCAATTTAATAAATATTTTGAAAGTTATATTTAATCCAAATGATAATCATTATTTAGCCAAAATCCTTTTTGTAAATTTTTTTAGGATAGATTCTTATGATATTGTCAAAATTCTTGATCAGCATAAAATTTTAAAAGATAAAAAAGATAAGCACCTTTTTGCTCTTTTGGAGAAGGAAGAAATTTTGAAAGAAATGGGGGTTACTCATCCTGATAATTTTCTTGGCCTAGCCAATCTAATTAAGGAATTAAAAACTGAATCATTAAACAGAGATTTTCCAGACTTCTTTAAAATTTTTCTCAATAAAATAGGGTATATCAAATATATGCTAGATTCGGCTGATAGTCGAACGCAGTTAGTTAAAATAGACAAATTTTTTGATGAGATTAAAAGACAAAGCCAAAATAAAAAGCAGTATAGTTTAGCTGATTTTATCTATTTTGTTGATTCGTTTGAAAAATATCATTTAGATATAGAAAGTTCTGATCCAGAAATAATTAATGGAGTTTCTTTAATGACTGCTCATGGTTCAAAAGGTAGGGAGTTTGAATTTGTATATATATTAGACGCTACAAGAAAATCTTGGGAGCTCAAGAGAGGTGGTCAGAGTCTTTCTTTACCTGTTTATCAGTACGACGGTGATAAAGAAGACGAGAGAAGGCTTTTCTATGTGGCAATGACTCGTGCGAAAAAGGAATTATCAATCTCTTATTCAAAGACAGATAATTTAGGTAAAGAGCAAGAAGCTTCAGAGTTTGTTGTAGAAATTGATGATAATGTCAAAGAGGAAGAAAAAATGGATTCATATGAAGAGAAAAATATCGATAAATTATATTCTTTTATAAGTTTTCAGGAAAAAGGAAAGTCATTATTTGATAAAGATTATTTAAAACAACTTTTCTTAGAAAGAGGCTTGAATGTTTCTGCCTTGAATAATTACCTAGAATGTCCCAAAAAATATTTATATAAAAATCTAATCAGAATCCCTGATGTTTATTCAATGACATTATTTTTTGGTAGTGCTATTCACAATACACTGGAAGCATTTTTTATTGACTCAAAAAATAGTGGCAAGATTTTAGGTAAGGAAATATTATTAGAAAAATTTAATAATATTTTAAACAAAGCTAATTTAAGTCAAAAAGAAGAGGGTAAAATAAGAGAAAGAGGCCAGACTTTATTGTCAGACTATTATGATGAATATTCTAAAAATTGGAACTATAAAGTTAAGGTAGAATTTAGTCCAAAAAGAACTTTTGAGCTTAACAACAAAGAGATTATTGAATTAAACGGAAAAGTAGATAAAATAGAATATCTTAACGAAGACTATGAAGGGGAAGTTAATTTGATAGATTATAAAACCGGACATCCTTATTCAGAAAAATCAAAAGAGGACAAAGCTTGCTATGAAAGGCAAATTGTATTTTATCACTTACTTCTCGAAGGAGATGGTAAGGAAAACATACAGATAGGTAAAAGTGTACTAGACTTTTTGGAAAAAAATAAAAAAGGCAAATATGAACAGTATTCTTTTCCGGTTACAAAAGAACATATTGATAAATTAAAAGCTGAAATCAACGAAATGGCAGAAGGGGTTTTATCAATGGACTTTTTGAAAAAAGGTTGCGGAAAACCAGACTGCCCTTGGTGTAATATGTAAATTTTAGTTTAGTTTACGGTTGGCGTTAAAAATGCTAATATTTTAGTTATGCAAGAGTATCAAAAAGGTAGTTTACATCCACTTTCATTAATAAAAAATGAAGCTGTCTCTATTTTCAAAGAGATGGGTTTTACTGTTGTACTTGGGCCAGAAATGGAAGATGAGTGGCATAATTTTGATGCTTTAAATTTTCCACAAGACCACCCGGCTCGTGATATGCAAGACACTTTTTTTGTTAAGGATAAGGAAAAAATGGTTTTAAGGACCCACACATCTAACACTCAGATTAGGTATATGGAGAATCTTGTTAAAGAGGGTAAAAAGCCACCTTTTGCTATTGTTGTTCCTGGTAAGGTTTTTAGGAATGAATCCACAGACGCTACACATGAGATGCAATTTTTCCAGATTGAGGGATTGGTAATAGGGGAAGATATTTCAGTAGCTCACATGAAGGGTGTTTTGTTGGAGTTTTTTAAAAAATTTTTTGAGGGTGAAGATATTGATATAAGGATTAGGCCAAGCTTCTTTCCTTTCGTGGAACCTGGTTTTGAAGTTGATCTTAAGAGGGGAGATAAATGGATGGAACTCTTAGGTGCTGGAATGGTCCACCCTAATGTATTGAAGAACTGTGGGCTTGATGAAAAAAAATATCAAGGTTTTGCTTTTGGAATGGGACTAGACCGCTTGATGGTTATGAAATTAAAAGTTCCTGATGTTAGATATTCATATCAAGGAGACTTAAGGGTTAATCAATTTTAAACTATGTTAATCTCATATAATTGGCTTAAAAGATATATTAAAGATATTCCTAATAAAGGAGACTTAGAGAGTCTCATTACTTTTAAGGTCTGTGAATTAGAAAATGTTGAAAATTTACCAAACGGTGATATTCTTTTTGATTTAAATATCTTACCAGATCGGGCACATGATCTTTTATCACACAGGGGAGTAGCTAAGGAAATTGCTAGTTTGCTTGGACTTAAGCTTGAAGAAGATAAGCTAGAAGAGATAAAAACTAACCCAACAAAACTAGAAATAGATATTAAATCTCCTTTGTGTAAAAGATATGTAGGGAGAATAGTTAGAAATATAAATGTTGGGCCATCTCCTTCGTGGTTAGTTGATTTACTCGGGAGTATTGGGCAGAGAAGCATAAATAATATAGTTGATATTACTAATTTTATCCTTTTTGACACAGGACAACCCGTTCATACTTTTGATTTGAGTAAATTAGTTAGCCATAAGATTGTTGTTCGACAAGCAAATGAAGGAGAAAAAATAAATCTCTTATCTTTTGATGACAAAGAGGGGAAAAGACAAACAGAATTAAGTCAAAAGGATTTAGTTATTAGTGATGAATGTAATGCTTTAGCAATTGCTGGTATTAAAGGAGGAGAGAACTCAGGAGTTGGTTTAAACACAAGAGATATTTTAATTGAGGTTGCCAATTTTGATTCTGTTTCTGTCAGACGAACAGCGAGAAAGTTTGGCATTATGACTGACGCAGTTAAACGATATGAGAATGAGATTAGTCCAAACATTTGTAAAGATGTTATGGATCAAATTTCAAATTTAATAAAAGAAGTCTGTGAGGGTGCCTCTTTTGAAGAGATAGTAGATAAATATCAAGAAAAACCAGAAATAAAAAAAGTTTGTTTAGAAAAAAAATATGTTTGTAAGTTATTGGGGACTGAAATAACAAACGAAGACATAGAAAAGATATTAAATAATTATGGGTATGATTACACTAAGGGTGATGGTGGTTGGGAAATAATTATTCCAGATAGAAGGTTGGATATTCAAGGTCCACATGATTTAGTTGAAGAAATAGGGAGGGTTTATGGTTATGACAAAATAGAGCCAGTTTTACCAAAGATAGAGCAAGATAAAGAAGATGATTTTGTCTGGCAGATGGAAAATATGGCCAAGGTTAAATTAATCAAAGATGGATATAAAGAAGTTTACTCCTCAGTGTTTAGAAACAAAGGGATAATCTCTATATTGTCTTCTGCTTCTGATAAAAGTTTTTTACGAGATAATTTAACTGATGGTCTTAAGGAAAGTATTGATTTAAATATAAAAAATTTACCGCTCCTTAATTTAAAAGAAGTTAAGGTTTTTGAAATTGGAACAGTTTTCTTAAAAGACAAGGAAGAGATCAGGGTGGCTTATGGAGACAAAAAAGGAATAATAGAAAAAACTTTAACTGATTTTATTTCTAACCTAACAGAAGAAGATAAAAATATTTCCTTAAACTTAGATAGTATAAATAAAAAATATGATAAATTTAAACCATGGTCAATTTATCCTTTTATCACAAGAGATATTTCTGTCTGGGTTGGCAGGGATGTAGATCCTAAAACTTTAGTAGATATTTACAAAGAATTGGGTGGAGATTTGCTTATTAGAGAGCCAGAGCTTGTTGATCAATTTGCTAAAGATGGAAGGGTATCTTACTCTTACCGCTTAATTTTTCAATCCTTTGAAAAAACCCTAACTGATGAAGAGATTAAACCTATAACCGAAAAAATATATAATAAAATTAATCAGATGGGTTTTGAGGCTAGGTAATGATTATATGTTACGAAAGATAAAAAAAATATCAGAAGATAAAAAATTTAATTTTATTCTAAACATTCTATTGGTTCTTCTTTTAATAATAATTATCTTTATTAATCAAAACAAAGAGCCAAAAGAGACTAAAAGAATAACTAGGGAACAAGATGAAAACTATTTATTAACTAATCCTATCTTAGATTGTGAAAACGTTAATCAAACAGGAGCTCAAACTTTGTCTTATTTAGATTTAAAGAAAAAAGTTTCAGAAATTAAAGAGACTTATAAAATCGGTGAAATTTCAGTTTATTATAGAGATTTAAATAATGGACCTTGGGTTGGAGTAAACGAGGGAGAAAAGTTTTCTCCTGCCAGCTTGTTAAAAATTCCAGTGGCGATGGCTTTTATGAAATACGCAGAAACAAATCCTAGCATATTGAATAAGAAAATTACTATCAATCAAAATCAAATAGCTGGTAATCAAAATCAAAATATTACTTTTGAGGGTAAATTGGAGGTGAATAAAGAATATACATTATTTGAAGTTTTGGAATCAATGTTGATTAAATCTGATAACTCTGCGGTTCGTGTTCTATATGATTATATGCCAGAAGAATATATTGATAATGTTTTTCATTCTATTGGAGTGCCATATAAAGACGTTAGGCAGGAAGTAGAAATTAGTGTTAAAGATTATGCCGCCTTCTTTAGGGTTTTATTTAATTCTTCCTATTTAAGCAGAGAGATGTCAGAAAAATTGTTAGAGATTTTATCAAAGACAGAATATAAAAATGGTTTAGTTGGTGGAATTAAAAATGAAGATGTAACAATAGCACATAAGTTTGGAGAAAGAGTAACCGGAGCATCTTTTCAGTTACATGATTGTGGAATAATTTATTATCCAGAAAATCCCTATCTTATATGCATTATGACTCGAGGTAATGATTTTTATAAACAACAAGTGGCTATTCAAATGTTATCAGAATTAATTTACTCTGAAATCTCTAAAGAAAGAGAATAATTACCATAAGAATGTTTATTTATAAGGATAAAATTAGACTAATTTTGTTGGCAATTTAGCTTCTTTTCTGTTATAATATGAGAAGGAATGGCCGAAATAAAGGGCATTTTTAAATTATTTTATGGTAAAAAAAGAGGAGAAAAACACAGGTAAATATGATGCTGGTCAAATATCAATATTAGAGGGGCTAGAACCGGTCAGAAAAAGGCCGGGTATGTATATTGGGACAACTGGGCCAGATGGCATGCACCATCTTATTTGGGAAATTTTTGATAACTCTCGAGATGAGGCTATGGGTGGATATGCTGATTGCATAGAAGTGGTTTTGTTGCCTGATAATTCTGTTAGAGTAGCTGATAACGGTAGAGGGATTCCTGTTGATATTCATCCTAAAACAAAAGTTTCTGCTCTTGAAACTGTTTTGACGACACTTCATGCTGGCGGAAAATTTGGAGGAGAAAATAGTGGATATAAATATTCTGGAGGATTGCATGGAGTTGGTGCTTCTGTTGTAAATGCATTATCCATTTTTATGCGTGCCGAAATCCATAAAGATGGGGGCAAATACGTTCAAGAATATTCTCAAGGTAAGAAAAAGGCGACAGTTAAAAAAGTTGGACCAACAAAATCCCACGGCTCTATAATTTCTTTTAAGCCAGATGAAGAAATTTTTAAAGATTTAAAATATAATTTAGATACAGTTATTAATCACTTAAGGCAACAAGCTTACCTTGTTAAAGGATTAAGGATTGTAATTATAGACGCTAGGGATTGGGATCCTTTGACTGGAGGAAAAGGGAAAAAAGATTTTAATGACATTTTTTGGTTTAGAGAACTAGGATTAGAACTTCCTTCAACTACTTTCTATTTTGAAGGAGGTTTGACTTCTTTGGTTAGATTTTATAATAAAAACGAAAAACCAATTCATCCATCAATCTTTTATACAGAAAAAGAAGTTGATGAGGTTGGTGTTGAAATTGCTCTTCAGTATGTGGACGATATTAATTTTAATATTGAACCTTTTGCCAACAATATATACACAATTGAAGGAGGAACCCATGTTACTGGATTTAAAACAGCGTTGACTAGAATAATTAATTCATATGCCAAGAAAAATAATTTAGTCAAAGAAAATGATGGTGGTTTTACTGGGGAAGATGTGTTGGAAGGTTTGACTGTAGTTATCTCTGTCAAATTACGAGAAATACAGTTTGAGGGACAAACTAAAGCTAAACTTGGATCTACTGAAGCACAAGGAGCTGTAGCCACTGTTTTTGGAGAAGCCTTCTCTTCTTTCTTAGAAGAAAACCCAGATGAAGCTAAGGCTATAGTTAATAAATCATTATTGGCCTTAAGGGCAAGAAAAGCAGCCAAGGCTGCTAAGGATTCGGTTTTAAGAAAAGGAGCACTAGAAGGTATGACACTACCTGGAAAACTAGCAGATTGTCAGGTCAAAGATGCCGAAAGCGCTGAACTATTTATTGTGGAGGGAGATTCCGCTGGTGGTACGGCTAAAATGGGACGAGATAGAAAGACTCAGGCAATTTTACCTCTTCGTGGAAAGATTTTAAATGTAGAAAGAGCTCGTTTGGATAGGATGCTGTCTAGTGATATGATTAAAAATCTAGTTATTGCTATGGGGACATCCATAGGTGATACTTTTGATATAGAAAAAGCTCGTTACCATAAAATTATTATTGCCACAGATGCAGATGTTGATGGTGCTCACATAGAGACTTTGTTTTTGACTTTAATGTATCGTTATTTCAGGCCATTAATAGATGCCGGTTATATTTACATTGCTCAACCTCCTTTATTTAAAATTAAAAAAGGAAAAGAAGTGTTTTATGCTTTTTCTGACGGAGAGAGGGATGCAATTTTAGGTAAAGAAGCTGAAAAGATTAATGAGTTATTAGCGGAATCAGCTGAAGGGCAGATTGCAGAAGAAACTGATGAAAATAAAGAAGAAGAGAAAGAAGAGTCTAATAAAAAATCTTCCAAGTTTTATGTCCAAAGATATAAAGGTCTAGGAGAAATGAACTCCGATGAACTTTGGGAAACAACAATGAATCCCGAGACAAGAACTCTAAAAAAAGTTACAGTTTTAGACGCAGAACAAGCCAATCGAACATTTGATATTTTAATGGGTAGTGATGTGCAACCTAGAAAAACCTTCATTCAAACCAACGCCAAGATGGCCAGACTTGATATCTAAATTAATTGTTTTTGTATAAGTTATACTTTCCGTGGCTCTCACTACACCGCCTCGCTCCAAGATTATTGTCCCAAAAAACACGGATATTTTAGTACTCTAAAATTCCTATGCTC
>CAZCND010000030.1:0-8225 GCA_964500195.1 uncultured Candidatus Saccharibacteria bacterium
ATTAGAAGATTAGATAAAGTTGAAAAAATTTTAAGATGATAGAAGTAATACCAGCAATTTTAGTTAATGATTTAGAAGAGCTTCAAAATAAATTATCGAGATTTGTTGGTATTTCTAAAATGGTTCAAATAGATGTCTGTGATGGACATTTTGTGCCTTCGGTTTCTTGGCCAATGAATAAAAAAGATCAGTCTAGTGTTTTACCGATCCTAGACGAAGAAGAAGGTTTACCATTTTGGGATAAAATAGATTTTGAATTTGATTTAATGATAGAAAAAAGTTATGAGCAGTTTGATTTCTTTTATAAATTAGGAGCAAAAAGGATGGTTTTTCATATCAAAGAAAATGATATTGAAAATTTCCAAGATTTTTTAGATGGGATAGATATTTATTTTAGAGAAAATATAGAGATAGGTTTAGCTATTGGGGCTGAGGTGGATTTAGAAAAAATAAAGACCTTAATTAATCGGGTTGATTTTATCCAGTGTATGGGTATTAAAAGAATAGGCTTTCAGGGAGAACCTTTTGATAAAAATATTTTAGAAAAAATAAAAGAGTTAAAAAAGAATTATCCAGATATAAAGATAAGTATTGATGGGGGAGTAAACGAAGAAACAGCTTCAAGTTTGATAGAAGCCGGAGCAGATAGACTAGTTATTGGTTCTGCCCTAAATAAAGCCTTTGATTTAAAATCAAAGATTGAAGAATTTGAAAGATTAGAATCCAATTAAAAGTGTAGAGTTATCTCCATTAAGGCAAAGACTATCCAGAATAGGATTAGTAAATATCCTTCTCTTTTACTCAATATCTTTCCCGAACGCATTAAATAGTAAAGCATAAAAGCGGCGGCAAACATAAAGATTCCAGCAACATAAATTATTTTTATAGGAAAAGTAAACGGTTTAATCAAAGCCAATAAACCAACTAAAATAGTAGCATCAGCTAAAACTGTTCCCAAAACATCTCCTATAGCCAAAGAATCTTCGTTTTTTTTAATAGCAGAGATGCTAAACAACAATTCTGGAATAACTGTTCCTAGACCAATAAAGAATAATCCTATTATAACAGCGTTGATTTTTAAATATTCTGCTATTTTTACTCCCGAATTAACAACCAAGCAAGATCCAACCAACAATAAAACTAGGCTAAGTAAAAAATATAAAATGTCTTTCTTTGTTTTTTTGTCTATTTTTATTTCAACCTTATTTTTTTCTTCATTGTCTTGAGTGGAACGAAAAGCTAAATAATAAAATATAATGCCAGCAATAACCAAACATAAACCCTCTCCTCGATTATAAGCTCCATCTATACCCAAAGCAATTGGAATTAAAAAGAAAAAAGGATAAATAGCATTACTTTTTAAAATTTTACTTTCTATTTTGAGACTTCTACCAGCAACTAAAACAACAATAGCAAAAACTAATGTTAAATCTGCAATATTAGAACCAAAAATTGTTCCCAACCCAAGAGAAGGGACACCTGAAATGGCTGCATTTATAGAGACAAAAGTTTCTGGAATTATAGAAATAACCGCAACGATTAGAAAACCAACTACATAATTTGATAAGTTGAAATGTTTAGCTATTCTACCAGAAAACTTTGTTGATAATGTTGCTCCTCTAATAATTAAAAAAATCGAGACCGCAAAAATTAATATTTGTAATATCATACCATAGAATTATACTATAAAAGATTTTATTTTTATAGTCCTAACTAAAATGATAGTTTTTTATCTTCATTTTTGTTAAAATAACAAAGATGGAAAAGATTGATTATAGTAAAATTGAAGGATTAAAAATAATTGCTAAAAATATTAGATTATCAGTTATTGAAATGCTATATCATGCTAAATCAGGACACACAGCTGGTTCATTGGATTTAGTAGATATTTTAACTATTCTTTATTTTCACACTCTCCGACACAAACCGACAAACCCTTACTGGGAAGACAGAGATAGGCTGATTCTTTCATGTGGTCACACTTGTCCTGTTTTATATGCCACCCTAGCTTATGCTGGTTATCTTCCTAAAGAAGAACTGCTTAGTTTAAGAAAATTTGGTTCAAGACTACAAGGTCACCCACACAGAGAATATTTAGACATATTAGAAACATCCTCCGGACCCCTCGGTTCAGGACTTTCTCAAGCTGTCGGTATGGCAATTGTTGATAAAATTTACAATGAAAGCAAAAGAAGATTTTATGCTATTTTATCAGATGGTGAATTCGATGAGGGTAATACTTGGGAAGCTTTAATGTTAGCGTCTAAAGAAAAACTTTCTAATCTCATTATTATTGTTGATAGAAATTACATTCAAATAGGAGGAAACACCGAAGAAATTATGCCCCTTTCTGATCTTAAAGATAAAATAAAATCATTCAATTGCTTCGTTTTAGAAGTTGATGGTCACAACTTTTTTGAATTAGATGAAGCATTTAATGAAGCCATAGAGAATAAAAATTCTCCGACTGTTATAATAGCTAATACTATTTCAGCCAAAGGAGTAAAAGAATGGGAAAATGACTATCACTGGCACGGCAAAGCCCCAAATAAAGATGAAGCAAAGATGGCTTTAAAAGAAATAAATAATTCTTAATTTATGCTAAACAAAAAATTAAAATTAAATCCTAAAATTTTTAATCCTGATGTTGAGAAAAAAGGAACTCGACAAGGTTTTGGAGATGCTCTTGTCGAATTAGGTTTAAAAAATCCTGATGTTATGGTTTTGACAGCAGACTTAGCAGAATCAACCAAAGTTAATCTTTTTGCCGAGAAGTATCCAGAACGATTCATCGAAGTTGGAGTTGCAGAACAAAATATGGCAGGAGTTGCTAGTGGAATAGCGACTATGGGAAAGATTCCCTTTATGACATCTTATGGCATCTTTAGCCCAGGACGGAACTGGGAACAAATCAGAACTACTATTTGTTACAATAGGGAACCAGTTAAAATTATAGGTTCACATGGAGGAATATCAGTAGGAGCAGATGGAGGAAGTCATCAGGCCCTGGAAGACATTGCTCTTATGAGAGTCTTGCCAAATATGACAGTTATTTGTCCGTCTGATTATTTTGAAGCAAAAAAGGCCACACTTGCTTGTGCAAAAACAAAAGATCCAACATATATTAGACTTTCTAGGATAGATACTCCATCTATAACTGAAAGAGATAATCCATTTGAAATAGGTAAGGCAGAAATATTTTTTACTCCAGATGAGGGTAAAGCAGATGTCGGAATTATAGCTACTGGACCAATTTTATACGAGGCAATCATGTCAGCTCATCAATTAGAAAAAGAGGGGATAAAAATTAAAGTTATGAATCTTTCGACAATTAAACCTCTGGATAAATGGTCTATTTCTTTGCTTGCAAAAGAGACAGGAGCAATAGTGACAGTTGAAGATCATCAGATAGCTGGTGGTATGGGTAGCGCCGTTGCTGAATATCTAGCCGAAAGCAATCCAACACCAATAGAGTATGTCGGAGTAAATGATTCTTTTGGACAATCAGGAAGACCGGAAGAATTATACAAACATTATCACCTCACTAGTGACGATATCTCAGAAAAAGTTAAAAAAGTTTTGGACCGTAAAAAAGCTAATTAATCTTTTTGGGATAATCATTCTGATTAACATCTTTATATCTTTTTTCCAGTTCAATCTTATTTAACAATCCTTTGTGTGGACCAATTTGTTCCACAACACTACTAGCGTTTAAGCTCGCCCAGACTAAAGATTCTGCGTTATCTTTACCTAATATTTTAGCTGAAAGGAATGAGCCAACAAAAGCATCTCCAGCGCCTGTGTTTTCAATGGTTTTTTCTTCACTATAAAAAGCTTTCATATATAAAACATCCGTTCCGTCATATAGATAAGAGCCGTTTATTCCATCAGTGATAATAACCAACTTGGGACCAAGAGTATAAACTTCTTTCAATAAACTTTTTATATCATCTATTTGTTTACTAAGCATCTTTTCTACCTCTTTTTTATTAGCACAAAAAAGATTGGTTCTCTCATACAAGCTTTTCATTTTTTCTAAACCCAATCTAATTTGAAAAGTTCCTGGTTGAATAGCTAAAGAAACATTAGGATGAGCTGATAGATATTGTTCTATTTGTTTATGATAGTTGAATGAATTTTCTGAGAGAGAAGAAAGGTAAAGCCACTCTGGCTCTTCTGTTTTTGAATTAAACTGATATGGGTAATTTATATGATGAACTAAAATAGTTCTTTCTTTTTTATAGCAAAGGACATAATGAAAATTTGATTCTAACCCCTTAATTTTCTTAATATGTCTGGTTAAAACATTTTCAGATTTAAGTTTTTTAATGTTTAATTTTGCAATGTCATCATTTCCTAAATAAGACACGAGAGATGTCTTTAATCCTAACCGACTTGCTGTGATAGCTACATTTGGACTATTACCAACAGCATAACAAAGCACTGCTGATTCATAAGGAATTTTACTACCATAATCAAAGCATAAATTCCAATCATTTTCCTTATGATCAAAAGCGGTTTCGGCTTCTTCAGTTTTTATTCTTATAAACGGCTCAGCTGCCATATCTCCAACAGCTAATATTTTTATTTTTTTCATATCTTAATATTAAAGTGTTTCTATATTAATAATATAACACATTGTGATATAATAATTAACATGAAAACTTTGAAGGAGTATATAAAGGAAGCCAAAGATAAAGGTATTGCAATAGGACATTTCAATATCTCAAATTTAGAGATGTTGCATGGTGTATACAATGCGGCATTAAAACTAAGCAGAGAAGTCGGATACAAGATTCCGGTTATTGTCGGGGTCTCAGAGGGTGAAGAAGGGTTCATAGGCAAAGATGAAATAGTTGCTTTGGTAAAAAATATTAGAGAAAAAGATGTCTACCCTTTGTTTTTAAATGCTGATCATCATTACTCTTTCGAATCAGTTAAAAGTATTGTTGATTTGGGTTATGATTCTTTTGTTATAGATGGAGCTAAGTTACCAATTGAAGAAAATATTGCTTTAGCAAAAAAATGTGTTGATTATGCTAGGGAATTAGGGCACAGAGAAGAAAGATGCATTATGACAGAATCAGAACTCGGCTTTATTGGTCAATCGTCAAAGCTTTTAGAAAAAATACCAGAAGGTGTTAGTGAAGAAACAATGACAAACCCCAAAGACGCTAAAATATTTGTAGAAGAAACTGGTATTGACCTACTCGCTCCTTCAGTTGGTAACATTCACGGCATGGTAAAAGGTGGCAATCCTCGGCTTGATATTGGACGAATAAAACAAATAAAAGAAGCTTGTGGTATTCCGCTAGTCCTGCATGGTGGTTCAGGTATTTCTGATGAAGATTTTACAAATGCAATAAAGGCCGGCATTTCAATTGTCCACATCAGCACAGAACTTCGAGTGGCTTATAAGCAAGCTCTAGAAAAAGAATTTAAAGATAACCCAAACGAAGTCGCTCCATATAAATATCTTTCTCCCGCAGTTAAGGCAGTAGAAGATGTGGTTTACAATAGGTTAAAATTATTTAACCTTATTTTTTAAGGCTTTAATATGATAATTTTATAAAAGTATTATTTTACATAGCTTTTTTCCAATTTTTATTGACTAAATTATTAATTTTATGTTGAAGTTATCAAAAAATAGCATTATTTCTATTGCCATTTCTATGTTTTAGTGTTACTATAACCTCATATGAATACATTAATCGCTAAGAAGCGAAGTAAGACAGACAAGCTCGGTATCATACGACATAACGGTATGATTCCAGCAGTCGTCTATGGCGCCAAAGTCGAGAACACTATGCTTTCAGTTTCAAGCATCAACTTCGCCAAAATATTGAGAGAGGCAGGAGAAACTAGCACTATTACACTTGAAATAGTGGACGAGGATTCGAAACCAATTAAAAAGGTCGACGCTTTAATACATGAAATTCAAAATGATAGTATAAAAGGTTTTCCTTTACATATAGACTTTTTAGCAGTCGATGTAAATAAACCAATAGAAATTACTGTTCCTATTGAATTCATTGGAATATCACCAGCTGATAAAAACAACTTGGGTATTCTAGTTAAAGCACTATACGAAATTGAAATTGAGGCCTTACCTAAGGATATTCCTCAAAAGATAGAAGTTGATATTTCTTCTTTGGTAGATTTGGAAAGCCAAATAAGAGTAAAAGACATTAAACTAGATGATGCTATTAAAATAAAGACCAATCTAGAAGAAATAGTTGCCTTAATTACTCCAATTCAAGAAGAAAAAGAGGAGGCTTCTATAGATATATCTTCTGTAGAAGTAGAAAAGAAAGGAAAGAAGGAGGAAGCACAAGCTGAGGGAGAAAAGAAAGACTAATAATTTCTAAATAAAAACCACACAGTTAATAGACTGTGTGTTTTTTATGTTATAATTAATCAATGCATTTTAATTTTAAAAGATTCACATTCGGACTGGTCGCTATATCTATTTTTACAAGCTTATTTCTGTTTTCTTATTCAAAAATACAAGCAGATGTTTATTTGGACAATGCAAAAGCAGACAAGGCCTTACTTGAAGCAGAACTTACTAAACTAGAAAAAGAAATTGCCGAAAAAGAAAAAGAGCTGGCTAACCAAAAAGGTCAATCTGTTTCTTTGTCTCGTGATATAGCTGTCCTAACTTCTCAAATCCAAAAATCTAAATTAGACATAAAAGCTAAAAATCTAGTTATTCAAAAACTAGGTGGTGAAATTTCAAACAAAAGTCAAGAAATAAGTGCCTTATCTGTAAAGATAGAAAGAGAGAAAGAATCATTAGCCCAACTTTTAAGAAAAGAAAGAATTGTTAATGATAAAGATATTATCACTTTAGTTTTGTCTAAAGATAATATTTCTGATGCATATGGAGACCTAGAAGCTTTTGCTTCTATTAAAAAAAGTATTCAAGGATCTCTTGATGAAATAAAAAACATGAAGAATCTAACTGAATCTGAAAAAAAAGCTTTAGAAAAGAAAAAGGACGAGGAGACTGATACAAAGTATGAATTAGAAAGAGATAAGGCTAAAGTAGAAATGAGCGAAGCCGAAAAACAAAAACTATTATCAATTAGTAAAGACAGAGAAGCTGAATACCAAAAAGTTTTAAAAGAAAAAGCTCAAAAGAGAGCTCAAATACTCGCTGCTATATTTAGCCTTGCTGGTGGTGGCTCAACAAAGATAAATTTTGAGACAGCTTTGGTTTATGCTAGAGAGGCAGAAAAATTAACCGGTATAGATCCTGCTTTTCTACTTGCTATATTAACTCAAGAAAGCAATTTGGGGTCTAACGTAGGGCAATGTTATTTAACCGATGCAAAAACGGGGGCTGGAATGAACCCAAAAACAAATGCAACATTTCCAAATGTTATGAAACCGATGGGACTTACTGGGCGAAAAGGAGACATTGATGATTTCTTCTTAATCACCGCTTCTGTTGGTCGTGATCCATACAAAACTCTAGTCTCTTGTCCAATTGCTGGAGTTGCTGGCTACGGTGGAGCTATGGGACCAGCTCAATTTATTCCTTCAACTTGGGCCGGATACAAAAGCAGACTTAAAAGTCTTTTGGGACACGACGCTGACCCTTGGAACCCAAGAGATGCCTTTATGGCTTCAGCTACTTATTTGACAGACCTTGGAGCTATTGGAAATAGTGCTAGTGCTCAACACAAAGCGGCTTGTCGATATTACGGAACAGGAGGAGCTACTTGTTCATATAGCAATAGTGTTATGCGTCATAAGCTAACCATTCAAGGCAATATAGATTTATTGCAAGATTAAAATAATTATGCTAGTATAGCAAAATATATGAAGAAAGATATACACCCAAAATATAATGATAAATCAAAAGTAACTTGCGCTTGCGGAGCATCTTTTTTTGTCGGTTCAACTAAAGATGAAATAAACGTAGAAATATGTAGCCAATGCCATCCTTTCTATACAGGAAATGAAAAAGTTCTAGACACCGCCGGAAGAGTAGATAAATTCAAAAAGCGTGTTGCTGCCTCAAAAGCTAAAAAATAAATACTTTTAAAATAGCTCTTTTGTGTTTACAAAAGGGTTATTTTTATTGGTCTTTAATCTTTTTAAGATTATAATAGAAATACTTGTCCCGTAGTAAATTATGGAAATAGATTTAGAACAATTGAAAAAAAATTACAAAACGACATACTTTGCAGAAGAATATGATCGTCTTTTGATGGAGA
>CAZCND010000031.1:0-8136 GCA_964500195.1 uncultured Candidatus Saccharibacteria bacterium
GATGATACTCCTTCGGGGGAAAAGTAGGCAGTCGCCAGCACCAAGTATTTAAACTCTTTAAAAAACCATATTTATATGGGTTTTTTGTTTTATGTATATACATACTGTACAGCAACCAGTACACGGATAACTAATCTTATTTGACTTATATCTTAAATATGTTATAATTCAATTGAATGGTAATATTACCACGAAATTTAAAAATTAAATAAAATGAAAATTAGAACAGTAGCCGCAGACAGTTTTAGTCAACAAGCCTTATCAGGATCAATTAATAGATACATGAAGTATTTAGCTCTTGACCAGAGGATAATTGATGCTGAGGGTGAAGTTTTTATTATCTTTGCCGAACACCCCTCAAAGACAGAGGAGCATGTCGAGTTCAGTGGTCTTGATATGGTTATAGAAATGGGACCCATAGATGTTCCTATTATTATTATGAGTATCTTCGACGAAGGATTTTTCTTGAAAGGAAAAGATACCAGTGAAAAATTTAAAGCTGCTATGGGTAAAAAGAACGTTGGATTCTTTTGTATTTTAAATCCCAGAGAGGATCTAATTAAAAAATACAAAGAAATTCTTGGCAAAGACGTGGAAGACAAACTGCCCATGGAGATTTACAAGAAAAGTCTGACTCAAAGATTTTTGCTACAGATAAATCACTCCTATGCAAGATATTTGAGAAAAGACAAAGAAAAAACCGAGGAGGCTATCAAGAAAGCCAGAGATTTTGGTATTAAGGGGACCGATGACGAAGTTTTAAGTATAATGGAAAATATTATAGTAGATTTCGCAAGATCTGCTTATTATTCGGGTAAACAATTTTCAGGGGTATTTGTTGACCTGGAGGGTACTCTCATTAAGGATGGTCAAATAAATCAAAACCTATTGAGCTATTTGAAAAACACTTACGAGGGGAAAAAACCAATTACCCTTTGGACTGGTGGCGATACCAAGGATTATTCTGATTTTCTAGTCTCTAATAAGATCTACTGGAACTTAGTTTCAAAACATGATCTTGGAGGGGCTGAGGTTGAAATAGCTATAGATGATGGAAGCGAAGAATTCTTGAAAAAAACATATGATATTTCAATCAAAGAATACTTCAACGTTGAAGATATATTATAAAAACGTTGAAGATATATTATAAAAACCGCCTCTTTCGAGAGGCGTTTTTTTTAGATCTTGGCAATTTTATTTTAAAGGATCATAAATTTTTTATGTATTTATGTTATAATGTGACATATGACATGGGCGGCCAAAAGACAGCTTCAATATTTATCGGGATTTTTAGCTATCATATTGGTGGTTATTTTAATCATAATTTCTCCTTATTTAAAATCTAACCCAACATGTATGGATGGCAAACAAAATGGCGACGAAGAGGGAATAGATTGCGGTGGAAGTTGTGCTCTTGTTTGCGAAGGTAAGGCGATAGAGCCTGTTATTCTTTGGAGCCGAGCTTTTAATGTGGTATCAAGCAACCATAATTTAATTGCTTTTATTGAAAATAGAAATAAAGATAAAGCGGTATATAAAGTTAATTATGAATTTAGAGTTTACAATCGGGATAATCGTTTGATAGGACGAAGGGAAGGGAGTACGTTTATTCCACCAAATCAAAAGTTTGCAATAGTAGAACCTCGTTTTAACTCTGGATTGGAAGAAGTTAAGAGTACCACTTTTACTTTTACTTCTCCCTTGGTTTGGTACAAAAAGGAACCAACATTACAAACAGTGCCATTCAAAATCCAAGATCTTTATTTTGAAGGCGATATCAATGGGGCTAGTCTTTCCTTGAGAGTTCAGAATGATTCAATTTATGAGTTACCAGCTTTTGATGTTATAGCTATTTTATATGACAAAGAAGGAAATGCGATTAATGGTTCAATTTCTAAAAGAGAGCCATTAAAAGCAGGATCATCAATGTCTGTAGTTTTTACCTGGCCTGAAGCTTTATCTACTGTACCAGTAACTAACGATGTCTTTTTATCCATCAATCCTTTTAACGTCTCATTTTAACTAAAAATGTTAAATAACTTAAAATTATCCGAACGAGAGAGAAAAGGGTTTCTCGGCAACATAGATTGGTTGCTTCTTTTATTTATCTTACCTGTTCTTTGTGCTGGCTTAGTTACAATGAATTCTTTTATTGGGCACTCAGTTTTGTTTAATCATCAGCTAGTTTGGATTATTATTTCTCTTGTTGTTTTTTTTGTTTTATCTTCTTTGGATATTCGCTTCCTTAAAAGGACATATGTTTTAGTTATTCTCTATGTCTTTTTTACAGGATTGCTTTTGCTTCTTTTTGTTTTTGGCCACATAGCCGGTGGTGCTCAGAGTTGGTTTTCTCTTGGAGGTTTTTCTTTTCAGCCTTCTGATTTGATGAAATTAATCTTAATTTTGATGTTGGCTAAATATTTTTCTCGAAGGCACATAGAGATTGGTAATTTTAAACATATTTTTATTTCTGGTTTATATGCCTTTATACCTTTTGTATTGATTTTTTTACAACCAGATTTTGGTTCGGCTATTATTATCGCTTTGATTTGGCTCGGTATGATTTTAGTTTCTGGTATTTCTAAAAAACACTTGCTTTTTGTTTTTGGAGTAGTGGCCCTAGCTTTCGGTTTGCTTTGGAATTTTTCTTTTCATGATTATCAAAAAGCTAGAATTATTAATTTTTTTAGTCCGCTATCAGATATTCAAAATACTGGTTACAACGCCTATCAATCTACAATAGCAGTAGGCTCGGGTAAATTAATTGGTAAAGGTGTTGGTTTTGGTACTCAGTCTCGACTTAAATTTTTACCTGAATACGAAACGGACTTTATTTTTTCAGCCTTTTCTGAGGAATGGGGTTTTGTTGGAGTTGTCATAATTTTTATACTATACGCTCTCTTGATTTGGCGAATTTTACATCTAGCCTTACTTGGAACAACTAATTTTGAAATTCTTTTTGGGGTGGGCTTGGCGATTTATTTTACTTCGCATCTAATCATTAATATAGGTATGAATATTGGTTTGATGCCGGTTACTGGAATTACTTTACCTTTTATGAGCTATGGAGGTTCCCACCTGTTGACTGAATTTGCGGGGCTTGGAATTTTCATGAGTATGAATCGTCACAAGAGAGTGGTTCACCGAGATGATATGAAAAATGAATTTTTAGGAATTTGATATGGTTATAATAGATGGAAAAAAGATAAGAGATAATTTTTTAATAGAAATTAAAAGTCAAGTTAAGGAATTGAAATATGTTCCTTTATTGTGTGATATAACTGTTGGACAAGATAAGTTATCTAATTTGTATGCAAAATTAAAACTTAAGTTTGCAGAACAAGTCGGAATCAAAAGCAAAATTATTAATTTTAGAGAAGGTGTAACCACTGAAGAATTAATTTTAAAAATTGAAGAATTAAATAAAAAGCCAAATATGGCAGGAATAATAGTCCAATTGCCTTTACCTAGGTATATAGATAAGGAGAAGGTACTAAATTCAATATCCAGAGAATTAGATGTTGATTGTTTGTGTAAGGAAAACAGTGAAGCTTTTTATAAGGGACAAGGAGATTTTATTTTTCCTACAGCCAAGGCTTGTATTTTTATTCTCGATGAAATTGGAATAGATTTAACAAAAAAGAAAATAGTAGTCATGGGAAATGGTAAATTGGTGGGTCGTCCTGTTACCTATCTTTTAGAAAAAAGGGGATATTTTGTTGAGAACATTACAAAGGAAAATACTTATACTCAAGCTGATATTAAATCTGCCGATGTTATAATTTCAGCTACTGGTCAAGCAAATCTAATAACTAAAGATAAGGTCAAAGAAGGGGCTATTATAATAGATGCTGGCACGTCAGAAGAAAATGGTAGCATAAAGGGGGATGTAGATTTTGACAATGTGCTTGGTCTTGCTTCTTTTATAACACCAAGTCCTGGTGGGGTTGGTCCTGTAACAGTAGCCATGTTGTTATTAAATGTTTTACAGTCTGCTAAGAAAAAGGGTAGATAGTAAGTTAGCTATCTAAGATGTTAAGATAAATTATGCTATACTTTTAAATAGTCTTTTAATAAAATTTATTAGTTACCGCTTTTTACTTCAATGAATCATTCAATATTTTTTAGTCTTCATAGCTTAGCTCATCGTTCAGATGCGGGCGATTGGCTGTTTGTCTTTTTATCAGAAATTTTCGGTTTTATCTTTTTTTTCTTTGTTGCTTTACTGTTTGCTCTCTACAAAGATGGAGGCTTTAGTTTTAAAACTCCATTTAAAAATTTTAAATTAAAATTTAAAGAAATGTTTGTTGTCTTTTTCCCATCTATTTTTTCTTGGTTGTTTGCAACTATAACAAAAAAGATAATTGTTACGCCTAGACCTTTTGTCTTATTTGACGAAGTCAATCCTCTTTTTGTCCACGGTAATTTAGATTCTTTTCCCTCTGGACATGCTATGTTTTTTGCCACTCTCGCCACATCTTTATTTTTTGTTAACAAAAAGTTAGGTATATTTTTTGCATTTATAGCTCTAGTAGTTGGTCTGTCTAGAGTTATATCTGGAGTTCATTTTCCAATAGACATATTAGCTGGCTATATTTCCGGGATAATAATCGGTCTATTTTTCAATTATATATTTAAAAAATTTAAAAAAAGTAATTCAGTTTAGGGCTTGATTTTGGGGATAAAACGGTCTAGAATAAGCCTATTATGTTAAAGACAAGAATTAAAGCATTAATCATAGTCATTATCGGGGCAGGGCTTGGTTTTTTTGTTTATTATTCAGAAATTAATAAAAATAACCCTGAACCTAGTTCGAATAAGGTTATTAGTTTTATCAGTCGTTTTCCGTTTAAACTTGGTCTTGATTTATCAGGAGGCAGTCATTTGGTTTACAAGGCTGACTTATCAAATGTAGAAAAGACAGAAGTTTCTACATCGATGAATACCCTTAGGGATATTATAGAAAAAAGAGTCAATATTTTTGGTGTCGCAGAACCAATGATCCAAATACAAGAAGGAAGTTTTACTAATAATTATGAAGAAAGGTTGATTGTTGATTTACCTGGGGTGACAGATGTGACCGAAGCCATTAAGATGATAGGGGAAACCCCGATGCTTGATTTTAGAACTGAAGTTCCCGAAGAAGAAAAAGTTAAGGAGGAGGGGGTAGAAGAAAAAATTGCCTATAAAATCAATGAACAAGGTCAGTTGGTTCCCGACTATGAGTCAATGTTTAAAGAGACTGAATTGACTGGTCGTTTTCTAGATAAAGCCATACTTAATTTTGATCAAACAACAGGGGAGGCTATGGTTTCTTTGCAGTTTGATAAAGATGGAGCTTTGATGTTTGAAAATATGACTAGAGAAAATGTTGGTAAGACTATTGCCATTTTCCTTGATGGTGATCCTATTTCTGTTCCGGTTGTTAATGAAGTGATTCCAAACGGTCAAGCTGTAATCTCTGGTAACTTTACCCCAAAAGAAGCTAAAGAGCTAGTTAACAGATTAAATTCAGGAGCATTACCAGTTCCTATTAGTCTAGTTTCAACTCAAACAATTGGTGCCTCTCTAGGAAGTGAGGCAACACAAGCGGGGGTCTTTGCCGCCCTAGTAGGTTTTTTAGCTATCGCAATATTCTTTATCTTTTGGTTTAGGTTACCAGGTATTATTGCAACTTTGGCTTTAGGTATTTACTCATTAATAATGTTGTCTATATTTAAATTAGTCCATGTTGTTTTAACAGCCACAGGTATAGCTGGATTTATTATTTCAGTTGGTATGGCCGTTGATGCGAATGTTCTAATTTTTGAAAGAATCAAAGAGGAGCTTAGAGGGGGTAAGGATGATTTAGCAACCTCTATACATAATGGATTCAAAAGAGCTTGGTTGTCTGTTCGTGATTCTAACTTATCGACGATAATCACTTCCATTATCCTTTATTCTTTTGGAACGACATTAATAAAAAGTTTTGCCCTAGTTCTCTTGATTGGGGTGGTAACTTCTTTGGTTTCAGCTGTCTTGGTTAGCCGTTTATTCCTTTATTCTCTTAATTTCAAAAGAAGAAGAAAATTTACAGAATTTATGTTTGGGTCGGGCTTTACTAATGCGAAACAAGTTATAGATTAAAATCTATAACCAAAAATATTTATGTTTATAGTTAATCACAGAAAATTATTTATCGGAATTTCTACTTTACTTGTAGCCTTAGCGATTTTTTCAATGAGCTATTTTGGTCTCAATTTTGGTATAGATTTTAAGGGTGGATCTTTGCTCGAGATAGAATACTCTATCGTAAGACCAAGTATGGTTGAAGTGGAAAATACAATAAAGTCAGTTGGTATTGGTTCATCCTTAATCCAACCGGTTGGTGATTTTGGTTATAGTATTAAGGCTAGAGATATTACTGATGCAGAAAAGAATTCTTTGTTATCTGCTTTAGGTGTTGGAGTGACAGAAATAGGTTTTAATTCTGTAGGTCCTTCAGTAGGGGCAGAGCTCGTAAAGAAATCGATTCTTTCATTTATTTTAGTTGCTCTTGGAATTATTTTGTGGGTTGCTTATTCTTTTAGAAAAGTTTCTAAACCGGTCTCTTCTTGGAAGTATGGAATAACGGCGGTACTAGCTTTGGTTCATGATGTTGTAATAACTGCTGGAGTCTTTGCATTGCTTAGTCACTTTATGGGTAAAGATATAGATACTCTTTTTGTGGTAGCAATCTTAACGGTTCTCGGTCTTTCTGTCTCAGATACAATTGTTATCTTTGATCGTATTCGTGAAAATGTTAGGAATAACCAAGGCAAAAGCTTTGAAGAAAATGTTGGTAACAGTATTAAAAAAATCTATCCAAGATCTCTTTTGACTTCTTTCACAACAATTTTAGCCCTAGTTTCTTTGGTTGTTTTTGGACCGGAAAGTACTAAACTATTTGCTATTACTTTAACCATCGGAATGGTAGTAGGAACATATTCCTCTATCTGTTTAGCTAGTCCACTTCTAGTAATTTTCAAAAACTTGCAGAAAAAATAATCAAAAAATCTCCTGTTAAAACAGGGGATTTTTTGATACAATATATAAAGTCGGATTTATTTAAATAAAATTTACTTTTTTTATGATTGTTTTATATATACTTTTAGGAATTATTTTTGTTTTGGTTGTATATCTGATAGTCAAATACAATGGTTTTATTCGTTTGGTTAATCATACCAAGGAGGCTTGGTCTGATATCGATGTTCAATTAAAACGTCGCTATGATCTAATACCTAACTTAGTGAATACTGTGAAGGGTTATACTTCTCACGAGGCTGGAACTTTTGAAAAAGTGACCGAGGCTCGTACCAAGGCGATTGAAGCCAGCGGTTTGGGGGAGAAAGAACAAGCTGAAAATGTTTTGTCAGGGACGCTGAAATCTCTTTTTGCTATTTCAGAAAATTATCCAGAATTAAAGGCTAATACCAATTTTTTGCAATTACAAAACGAACTTGCTGATACAGAAAATAAGATCCAAGCGGCTCGAAGATTTTACAATAATAATGTTAAAGCTTTAAATGTAGCAATAGAGATGTTTCCAGGTAATGTTATTGCTCTAATGTTTAAGTTTGAAAAAATGGAATTCTTTGGTTTAGGAAAAGAGGCTGAAAGAGAACCAGTAGAAGTTAAGTTTTAAAATGACTACTTTCTATACAGAACAAAATAAAAATAGTCGTAAGACTTGGATGTTAATGATTATGTTCCTTGTTCTAATTATTGGTTTAGGATATATTTTTTCGCGCATTTATGGTAATCCTAATATTTTATATTTCTGTGTTTTCTTTAGTTTGATTATGAATCTTGTAAGCTATTGGTATTCAGATAAAATTGCTTTATCTTTAGCTAGGGCTCATCCTGCGACGAGAGAAAAATATTTTGATTTTTATAATTTAGTTGAAAATTTATCTATCACTGCTGGTTTACCAATGCCCAAGATTTATGTTATAGAGGATGTTGCTCCAAATGCTTTTGCTACGGGGAGAGATAAAAAGCATGCAGTAATTGCAGTAACAACAGGGTTGCTTGCCATAATGAATAAAACTGAGTTAGAGGGGGTTGTGGCTCATGAGCTGAGTCACATTGGTAATAAAGATATGTTGCTCTCGACCG
>CAZCND010000032.1:0-7653 GCA_964500195.1 uncultured Candidatus Saccharibacteria bacterium
ACAATCAGTATCTGATCCGCGATGTCTGGCAGAAAAAAGATCTGGGAAAAACCGGAAAAACCTGCAAACTATCCCTGCCCGGTCACGATGTCTTCTGTGTAATTCTTTCACCGGTCAGCTAACTATCTGAATGGAAAAGTTACGATTTAAGGAGAAAATCGCTTACGGGTTCGGCGACATGGCTTCCAGCATGTTTTGGAAGATCTTTGGAATGTACCTGTTGTTCTTTTATACCAAAGTGTTTGGCATATCACCTGCAGCGGCAGGCACCATGTTCCTGCTTACGCGTATCTGGGATGCAGTAAACGATCCCATTATGGGTCTGATAAGCGACCGTACTCATTCGCGTTGGGGAAAATACAGGCCATACCTGCTTTGGGGTGCCATCCCTTTTGCACTTATTGGAATTATGACATTTTTCACCCCGGACTGGGGTTCAAATGCCAAACTGGCTTATGCCTACGTCACATACACTTTTATGATGATGGTCTATACCCTGGTTAACGTGCCGTACGCTTCGCTGCTGGGGGTTATGTCTCCAGACCCGAAAGACCGCAATACACTGTCTTCCTACAGGATGTTTTTTGCCTATGTAGGCAGTTTCATTACTTTCATGATCCTTCAGCCGTTAGTTGATCTGTTCAGCAGCAACCCTGCAGCAGATGACCGGATCTCCACCGAACCGGGGGCCTGGACAGCTGCTGTAGCTGTTATAGGCGGTATATGTGCCGTCTTATTTTTCCTCTGCTTCAAATGGACGAGGGAACGGGTTAAAGCGGCCGATGAGCAAAAGAATAAAGCATCTGTGGGAAAAGACCTCAAAATGCTTTTCAGCAACAAGCCCTGGTGGATCTTGCTTGCCTCGGGCGTAGCAGCTCTGTTGTTCAATTCCATCAGGGACGGTGTAGCTTTATTCTATTTTACCGATTACGTCACCTCTACTTTCCGAACACAGGCTTTCGGCTGGACTTTAGGGACTGTATACCTGCTTGTTGGTCAGGCCTCCAACATGATAGGCGTTGCACTGGCCGCGCCGGCTGCCAACCGGATAGGCAAAAAAAGTACCTATATCACCGCCATGATCATTGGAGCAGTCCTGAGTATGTTGTTCTTCCGGCTTAAACCGGATCAGGTTTTACCCATCATGGTGTTTCAGGTATTGATAAGCACCTGTGCCGGTATCATATTTCCTTTGCTCTGGAGTATGTATGCCGATATTGTCGACTATCAGGAGCTCAAAACCGGACGCAGGGCTACAGGCCTCATTCTGAGTTCTTCTTCCATGTCACAGAAATTCGGTTGGGCCGTGGGAGGCGCAATTGCCGGTTGGCTGCTTGCAGCCTTCGGATATAATGCCGATATTGCAGAGCAAAGTGAATCGGCCATATACGGGGTACGGTTAATGATGAGTTATCTGCCTGGCGTAAGTTGTATTCTGGCTGTCATTGCCATATCTCTCTACCCCCTGGGAGAGAAGAAAATGCAGGAAGTCACGGACCAGCTGAACAAAAGGAGGAAAGCACATGATCAAATGGAATAATTTTGAACTCTTTAGGGAAGAGCTACATAACGAACTAACCACCAACATATTGCCTTATTGGGAAAAACTTCGGGATAAGGAATTCGGTGGGTATTACGGCCGGGTAACCGGACAGGAAGAGCTGATCCCCGACGCACAAAAAGGAGCTGTGCTCCAGGCCAGGATCCTGTGGACGTTTTCTGCCGCCGCACGTGTTCTTAAAGATAAACGTTACCTGGAATATGCAACTCATGCACGGAATTTCCTCACAGACAGGCTGTACGATAAGCAATACGGAGGCGTTTTCTGGAGTGTTGACCATAAGGGAGAACCGGTGGATACCCGCAAACAATTCTACGCCCTGGGATTTGCCCTGTACGGATTAAGTGAGTATCACAGAGCCACCGGTGACGCACAGGCTCTGGAATACGCCGTTGCCCTTTTTGAGAGCATCCAGGAACATTCCAGCGACAAGATTTATGGCGGTTATATAGAAGCCACAGCCCGGGACTGGACTGAAGTCCGGGACGTACGCCTTTCGGCCAAAGATGCTAACGAGAGGAAGACCATGAATACGCATCTTCATATCCTGGAGCCGTATACCAACCTGTTCCGCGTATGGAAGGATGCCCGGCTGGAAAAAGCACTGGCAGAACTTATTGAGCTTTTTATCAACAAAATAGAAAATCCCCGGACACACCATTTATCGTTATTTTTCGATGAAGAATGGCATGTAAAAGGATCCGGACACTCCTTTGGACACGATATTGAAGCTTCATGGCTTCTGTTGGAAGCCGCAAAAGAACTGGCAACCTATAAACCGGGCGTTTACGGTGAATTGCTCAACCGCGTGACCGACCACACAAGACAGATAGCTTTTGCCGCGCTGCAGGGTTTGCAGCCGGACGGAAGCCTCATATACGAAGTGCATACCAGCGGACGCATAGATTCCTCGCGTCACTGGTGGGTACAGGCAGAAACCGTGGTGGGACTTTATTACCTCTATGTGGAACATCAGGTCCCGCATGCCATGGGTCTTGCCTGTTCATGCTGGGATTACATAAAAGAGAACATCGTGGACAAATTGCATGGCGAATGGCTGTGGAGCCCGGGCAACCGCACCGACGACAAGGCCGGTTTCTGGAAATGCCCCTATCACAATTCCCGTATGTGCCTGGAAATTATATCTTCTACGGCGTTGAGCAACGGATCGGTACTTATGCGATGACCCACGGCACCTTCCATCCATAACTGGGGAACCAGGGTACCCTGGGTATATATGCGTTTAATCTCACCGGCAAGGTTTCTTCCGTTGTCTTTCATGTCTCCGGCAAAATAATCTTCCAGCTGAAACTCTATAATATGTCCTAGCGGATAATTAGGCAGGTACATGGGACTGTTTATCATATGAGAATAAATGGCCAGAATGGGTGAATCGTGTTGTCCCAGCACGGGTTCGTACCACTTGTTCCATACTTCGCGCGCTTTCTCAAGTACGGCTTCTTTCAGCAGGGCCGGAGTGGCTTCGGGATTTTCATAGAGCCATTGCCAAACATACATATCTACCAAAGAAACGCCCATTATCTCGTAACAGCCCCAGAAGATATCCAGCGTTGTATTTGTGTCTATCTGCTGTGGATACCCGAGCAGGCCGAGATCTCTTTTCTGGAAAACAAACGCCAGCGCTTCTGTAAAAGCCGTATTGGGAACGCCGTTAAGTATATAGTGATCAACATAGTAGAGGCTCAATGTCTGCTCCACGTTGTGCCCAAACTCATGCACTGCTATGTTATATCCTTTGTAATCCATGCCCCTGCTTCCAATTCTGGTTCTCAGGCGGGCCGGTTCCCAGCGGCCTGAAGCGCCCCAGGCATGTCCGGAGCCGCGGGCTCCTTCCACCACAATCCGGCCGGCAATATCAGTGACTTCGGCTGAGGGAAAACCCAGTTGAGAAAGCATCCTTGGCATATCGTTTTGGAAGGCCCCGGGGTTGGGGTATTTTTTCCTGGTAACCGCAGTCAGTTCATCTTCGGGCAGTGTCGTGCGGCTTTTAAAACCGTCGTACCAGATATCGAAAGGTTCCAGGGGACGGCCCAGACGCTGTTGAATCAGTCGGGCGACCTGTCCTACCTGAGGAGAGGATATCAGGTGAATAAACAATTCTTCAATTTCTTTGGCAGAAATTTCCATTCCCCCCTCGAAATTCCGGATAATCCCCGTGGGCATTTGAGGATAGTATGCGTCCAGTTTCATTTCGGCGCGGCAAATATCGAGCAAATGACCGTAACGGCGGTCCGCTTCTTCCGGAGCCTGAATTTTCTCTCCCTCCCGGAACACGGTATTGGAAAAAGGCGCCCATTCGCAGGTTGGGTTGTTGATCACACATTCAGGTATGGTCTGACAGGCAATATGTTCCATCACCTTGTATATCATTCGCTGTTTTTCCAGTGCGTTGGGAACAGAGGCATAATTGGATTTGATCTCATCCCTCAGGTTCCAGTGGCTGAGTAACACCATATCTTCCGGGAACAGTCGTTCTCCGTTTTCTGTCAGCAATCGGCCCATCAGGATGTTGTATTCGGCAATGTAATTTTCCGCATTGCCAAGTGCAAGGGACATTTCCTGTTTTAATTCCGCAGGGACACGGCTGGTGAACAAATCCCCCATGCGGGCATAGGCCCATTCCAGTCGCGTCCAGTCTTTACCCAGTGAATCTTTCTCGGCCAGCGTATAATTTGGGAAATTCAACACACATATAAAAGCCGATTTGTTACCGAACATATCATCAGAAAAATGTGCGGAAGGATCGTAATTACCCATTATGTAATCGATTTCTGTCAATTCATCCCCTTCCAGCTGTACGGGTTTTTTCAGAGCAACGCTCAACTGGTTGGCCGTCCCGAAAAATTGTTCGAAAGCCGTTTCCAGTTTTTTGAAAAGCATTTGCCTGGCCGTTGTGTCGGCAGCAAAATTAGCTACGCAGAATTCGGTGAATTCCCCGGGCGTACCGTCTTGAGGACGCCACAAGGCAGCGGCCTGTTCCACTCCCCTGCCGGCGAGAAGAGCTTCCGGAAAGGCTTCCAGTATACGGGCCGTTGTATTTTCCACAACAATAGCCGAAATGGCGGACACTTGGGTTTTTTCACCGGAAGGTCCACATTCTGTGATGATGGGCAGCAACATAAGCAAAAGAAATTTTTTCATGGTTTTTCGTCAATTTTAGTTGTACAGATTATGAAATGCCCGTCTCCGGAACCGGTACGGACCGTCGTGCCAAATAAGTAATCATTTCCTCCGTCGGCTATGCGTGTCCGTTGCCTCCATTGGGCAACGGATAAAGGAAAATTCCGGACGGCAAGGTTAGCTTTTGGGTAAAGAGTACTTAACCTTCTGAGCTCACGGGACGAGAAAGGCAGTACGCGTTCAATTACAAAACTCCTTCCCGGAAAATCCGGGACTGCTTTATCCGAATAATATAAGTGACTGTTTATGTGTAGTTTACTCACAGTATATCGTTGGGCCGTCAAAAAGAAAGCGCCCGACTTCATGACCGATGCACCGGGCTCGTACAGGTAATGGCCCGGAGTCGGAATCCTGTTACCGAGCAGAGCCTCCCGTTCCGCAGAGGCCCGGGATTCTTCTTCCATAAGAAAACTGAACCCGGGTTCGCAGACTATCCGGTGAGACAATGTTTTTGTACTTTCTCTTTCCATGAATACCAGGATCTCTTTACACTCATTCCGGGCAGAAAGGATGTGAATCTCTTTGGTGGCGGGAAGCAGAGTTAATATCCGGCTTATATCGGCCATGGGAGAAATTTTTATAAGGACCCGCGGTGCTTTATGAAGCAACAATTCGCGCAGCTCAACCACATTCGGGCTACAGGCCTCCAGATCATAGATCCTCGAATTGTCGCCCGTTCTTCGCGAAGGGTCCAGGTAAATCAGATCCGGAGAAGGAAGATCCGGAAGAAAATCCAAAAGCGATTCGGCGGTGGATTGGACAACAGTTATGCTGTGGGCGCACCCCAGGGCCTTGAAATTATGCAAAGCCGCCCGGCACAAGCTTCCCTCAGGCTCGGCATATAATACCCGGGCCCCTGCCCGTGCAAAATAGAAAGAATCGACTCCCAAACCGCCGGTCAAATCATAAACAAGGGTTCCCGGGGTAATAAAACGTTGTTTGTACTCTCCCGTAAAAGCAGAAGAACATTGCTCGGCAGATACCGGCGCAGGAATCACAACACCGCTGCAGGCATACCATTCCGGAAGCTTATCCTTTATTTTACGAAGCCCTTCTATTCGTAAGGCGGCAGCCCGGACATCCACGCCCGGATACTTTGCGGCATCCAGCACCAACCGGGGAAGATCATCCTCTATATGCGTCCGCACAAAAGTGTTGAATTCCTCGGTAATCATAGTCTATTCTTCTAAAAGATACCTGGTCCAGAAATCCCGTTCCTGCGAAGCCGAGAATGCACTCTGATAGCTGCGGTAACCGTGCCGTGCAGCCGGATACATCATGAATTCAAAATGTTTTCCTGTTTTCATGAGCTCATCAACCAACTGGACCGAGTTCTGGAAATGAACATTATCGTCAGAAGTTCCGTGGGTGATCAACAGCACAGAAGGACCACCGGCACCATAAGTAGAAGCATTGCGGATAACAGACGCCTTCTCGTATCCCTGCGAATTGTCGACCGGCAGGTCCATAAAACGTTCCGTATAATGGCTGTCGTACAACATCCAGTCATGCACTCCGGCTCCCGCAATGCCGTATGGGAAATAATCCCCTGCGGTGCATACGGCAAGTGCCGTGATATAACCGCCGTAACTGTAGCCGGTTATCCCCACTTTAGCCGGGTCGAGGCAACCCATGCCGCGCAACCGGTCAACCCATAATTTGTAATCGTGAATTTCCCATTGTCCCAGCTTCCGGTGCATCATATCCATTCCCGCTTTGCCACAATGACCGCTTCCTCTGTGGTCCATCGCAATCTGAATAACGCCTCTGGCCGCCCAGTAATAATTTCTGGAGGGCGAAACCCAGCGATCCATAACGCTTCCGGCATCGGGACCCCCGTATATGCTTATTATGGCCGGATATTTCTTATCTTTCTCCATATGCAACGGCCAGGTAACCACGGCCGGAATAGTAAACCCGTCCTCTGTGGTCATGAAGAGCACTTCCGTAACCGGAACAAGCCCGCCGGCCATCGCCTTATCCAGAGTCGGTCCCTTTGAATCGCCCAGAATACGCAACAGTCCTTTTTGTACACTATACAGGGCCGAGGCCGTGGGAGTGTTCACGTTGGAATAGTGGGCGGTAAAATGCTTAAAATCGGGAGAGAATTGCACGTTCGTAAAGTTATAACCGGCAGGCGTCAGTCTTTGGGGCGTATTCTGCCCGGCAGCGATGGCTTTTTCTGAGCAGGCAACGGCGTAAACTCCGGTACGGGTGGAATTTTCGCACCGTGCCGTATAATAGAGCATCTGCGTCTTTTCATCGAAAGCCAAAATAGAGATCCCCCAATTGTTTCCCATAGTGAGCCGCTGTATACGGCTCCCGTCCCAGGAACATAAATATACCTGCTGCCATTTTTCAAAATCACGTACCATGAGCAGGCCCCCGGAGGTAAAAACAGGTTCCTGGATCCATTCCAGCCAGGTATCCTGGCTTTCTTCATATACCGGTCTTTTTGATCCGTCTGCGGGAGAAACGGAGTATAAAACAAAGTGGTTCTGATCTCTGTTCATCCATTGAACCCAAAGGGCTTTTCCATCCGGAGTCCAGTAAGGCTGACCAAAATATTGATCCTGCGTTTCATCAAAATCGGCCCATACAATCCGGCCTCCTTCAACAGGAACGATTCCTGTCCTGACCCGGGGGTTTTCATCTCCCGCTTTGGGATAACGGGTGCGTTCCAGGTATCCGTGCTGACCTTCGGCCACATAAATAGGAAACATGGGCACCCGGGTATCGTCGCAACGGAAGAAAGCCAGGTAACGGCCGTCGGGAGACCACCAGAAAGAACGGTATCTGCCGGGACGACCGAGAATTTCTTCGTAATAAACCCAGGAAGCCCATCCGTTAAGCACGGTCTCGCTTCCGTCATAGGTGTAGCGCACAATATT
>CAZCND010000033.1:0-6916 GCA_964500195.1 uncultured Candidatus Saccharibacteria bacterium
GGCTGGGAGACTAGGACCGTGAGTACACTTATCGACCTCGACTTTGCCACAGGTCGGACCTGTGGCAATTTCCGATTGTAAGGGAGTATGTATACAAAATATGGCATAGTATTTTTAAGGCACTGAGCCTGTCGAAGGGCTGGGAGACTAGGACCGCGAGTACGCTTATCGAATCTTACAGATTCTGTACACCCTTCGCGTGATTTTAAATTAACATTTAAAATCACAAGCTCAGGGTCTTCGATTCCTAGACGCGAGTGAAGCAGTTCACTCGCTTCCCCCATCAAAAAATCGCTACACTCTTTTTTGCTGTGTCTCCTGAACAAAATCCGAACTTTTTTCCAACAAAATCCTGATTCAGAATTCTAAAAAAAGGACTCGGCAGGACGAAACAATTTTTCTGGGGTTTTGGATTCGCCCTGCCTCGGCTAATGTATTCTGCCCGCAGGAGGGGTCTGGGGAGGAATGCGGGCGGGATTCGCTTCACATTTCTTTTCGGAATTCGGGGCGGACATCCACATATTGTATTATATAACAATATTGTTTCAAAAAACAATTAAAGTTATAATTCAATATGTGAATAAGTCGTCAAAAAAACTTGGGGAAAATATAAAGAAAATTAGACTTGCGAAAGGAATGACGCAAGGCGATTTATGTCGAAGGCTCGAAGTTGATAGAGCTTATATGAGCAATATTGAAAGCGGAAAGAAAAATCCGACACTTTCCACAATTGAAAATATTGCGAAAGCACTTAATGTCTCTGTTGATGAGCTTTTAAAATAATTATGAAAAAGAAAATTGATTATGATAATTGGTCAAAAGATGAATTGATCAAAGAAATAAAGAGAATCAAAGAAACGACTTATGGTCTTGTTTGGCATCGTGATTTACCAGAGGAAAAAATTGATGTTCTTATAAATCCTGACGCAAGAACTCCTAGTGAAATGTTCCCCAATGAAATGGCAGGAAAGCCGTTTCCAGTTTTGAAAGAAGTAAAAACGAAAGCTATTGAAACTGATAAAAACAAACCTACAAATATTTTAATTGAGGGAGACAATTATCACTCCCTTGCAGTTTTGAATTTTACTCATCAAGAAGCTATCGATTTAATTTATATTGATCCTCCTTATAACACGGGGAACGATGATTTTATTTATACCGATAAAATTAAAAGTGAATATGTTAGATCAGATGACCCATTTCGTCATAGTAAATGGATTGCTTTCATGGAAAAAAGATTAAAACTTGCCAAAAATTTATTAAAAGAAGATGGAATTATTTTTATTAGTATTGATGACAATGAACAAGCTCCATTAAAATTACTTTGTGACGAAATTTTTAAAGAGGAAAATTTTATTTCCATGTTAGTTATTGAAAGCGGTGAAGTTTTTGGGACAAAAGCAGCCCATGTAAATAAAACTTTTGTTAAAGTTAAGGACTATGTTTTGATTTATGCAAAAAATAAAATTTTTATAAATGATAAGCAACCACTCTATGATGGTATGAGAGAATTATATGATTCTCATTTTAATACAATTATAGAAAATGATCTTAGAAAAATTAGTTTTGTTGATTTAATTAAAAAAACTCAATGGGTAAAAGAGTTATTTGAAAAATTTAATTTAAAGATAAATACTGAAAATATAAATTTATTAATGAATATAAATGAGCAATTTAAAAATTGGGTCTATAGTGATATTTCTGAAAAATTGTATGCTGACGCCCCACTTTCTAAAAAAATAAATAAATCAATACTAGATTCTCATAGTGCGGGAGAACCATTTATTTTTGAAAATAAAATCATTTTTAAAACCGGGACAGGATCGGTAAGAATGTTTTTAAGATTTAAAGATAATTTAAAAGCATCGGATGATTTTCAATCATCATACAGCAGATGTTCTATTAGAGGTGATTTATGGAAAGGTTTCCATTTTGATATGCGTAATGTTCAGGATGAAGGTCAAATTGATTTTAAAAATGGCAAAAAGCCTGTTCGGTTAGTTTTACAATTAATAAAGTGGTTTAATAAAAAAGATATTACAGTTTTGGATTTTTTTGCTGGTTCAGGTACAACCGCTCATGCTGTTTTGCAACTTAATAAATTAGATGATGGTAACCGAAAATTTATATTATGCACTAATAATGAAAACTCTATTTGTGTCAAAAAAACACTCCCTAGAATATCTAACGTAATTAAATATACTAAGGGAAATTTAAGATATTTTACTGCTTATGACTTTGTAGAAGCGAAAGAAACTGACAGAAATAAAAGAAAATTGGTAAATCAGTCAACAGAAATGCTCTGCATTAAAGAAAGTGCTTTTGAGCTTGTGCAAGAAGCCGAAGATTTTAAAATTTTCAGAAATCATAACAAGTATCTCGGAATTATTTTCCACGAAGATTCTATCTCGGATTATGTAAAAGCAATTAAAAAAATAAAAGGACACTTTAACACTTATACATTCTCAATGACGGATGATCCTCATAAAGAGGAATTCTCCGAGGTCGAAGAAAAAGTAACACTTTGTGCTATACCAGAAGTAATATTGAAGGTATATCGCGAAATTTTCAAAGAATAATTATATGTCATGGATAAATTTTAAAAGCTACCAAGAAACTGCAATCGATGAATTACGCGATAAGGTTAATTCTTTGATCAAAAAAGAAGGTAATAAAATCTGTGTTTTTAAAGCACCTACTGGCTCTGGAAAAACTTTAATGATGGCGGAATGGATGATGAGATTTTGTGATCCATATTCAAGAAATGATGGCAGAACTTTTTCTTTTGTTTGGATTGCTGTAAATAAACTACATGATCAAAGCCATGATAGTTTAAAAAAGTTTTATGAACTCAAAGGGATGGGCCTTCGTTGTTCTTATTTTCATGAACTTGAAGATAGAAAAATAAAACAAAATGAGATTCTTTTCTTAAACTGGGCAAGTATAAACAATGAAGATAAAGTCATTGTTCGTGCTAACGAAAAAGATAATAATTTGTCTTCTGTTATTGACAGGACCAAAGAAGCTGGGCGAACAATCATTCTTATTATTGACGAAAGTCATCACACTGCAAAAAGTGAAAATTCAAAAGCTCTTATAAATAATCTTGACCCAAAAATAACAATCGAAGTTTCTGCAACACCAGAACTTTCTGATTTTGATGAACGAGTAACTGTTGATATAGAAGATGTTAGAGCTGAGGGAATGATAAAGAAAGAAATAGTGGTAAACCCTGGTTTTAAGAATTATGTCGTTGATCCAAAGAAAAATGACCAGACTGCTGATGAGTTGATTTTAAAGTCTGCTTTGCAAAAAAGAATAGACTTAAAAAAGAAACTTGAAAAAGAAGAGTCGAATGTTAATCCTCTTTTGCTTATTCAATTACCTGATACTAAAAAAGGTGTTCCTGATAAAAAAGAAGATATAGAAAATCTCTTGGCAAAATTTGGATATACAACAAAAAATGGAAAACTGGCAATTTATCTATCTGAAAAAGATAATAAGATAAATTTGGCAAATATTGAGAAGAACGAAAACGAAGTTGAGGTAATGATGTTTAAACAAGCCATTGCGCTTGGATGGGATTGTCCTCGTGCAACAATTCTTGTTCTCTTTAGACAATGGAAAGACGAAACGATGACTTTTTCAATACAAACTTTGGGAAGAATAATGCGTATGCCCGAGCAAAAGCATTATAAAGACCAAGAATTAAATATTGCCTACTTATACACAAGCTTACAAGATATAAATACTCGTATTTTAAAAGGAGCTTCTTCTGGTATAAAACCACTAACAAGTTATCGAGAAAATGATAAATATAAAAGTGTTGATTTAGTTTCGTATCACTCAAAACGATTTCGTGAGGAAACGAGATTGTCTTCGGATTTTGTCCAGATATTTTTGGAAGCAGCGAAAAAGACTAGCTTAAAAAATGTTTCCCTAAAGGGTGGAGTTGTAAAAACTACAATGATTAAAGATGGTCGAGTTGAAAATGCCGATAAAGAAATAACTAAAATTAAAGGTGGAATTTTTGAGATACCAAAAACAGAAACAGAATTACAATATGCTTTTGATATGTTCGTGTTAGATAATCTTCAGCCAGATTTTGCACCCGAAACTAGATCTATAAAGCGTATAAACGATTCTATTTACACTTTCTTTAATGCTCGACGTAATGAGGATGAATGGCCTAAAATTCAAGCAACAATACTATCTTCAGAAAAAAATAGACAAGCAGTTATAGATACAATTAATTTGGCAAAAGATTTATATAAAACTGAAGTTGGAAAAGGTAAAAGAGAACTGATACAAAATGAAGAACCTTGGAATATTCCAGAAGCAATCAATTTTGAACCAACTTTTGTTGAACAAAAACATAGAAAATCAATAATGCAACCTTACTATGCTCGAACTCGTGATGAGGGAGGAAAATTGTTTGAAGATAGTGATATTGAAAATGATTTTATTAAGTATTTAGAAAACTCAAAACAGGTGGTTTGGTGGTTTAGAAACGGAAAACAAGACGGAACATTTTTTGCTGTACCGCATATTGAACATGGTCAAGAAAAACCTTTCTATGTTGATTTTGTAGTGATGTTAAAAAATGGAACTATTGGGTTATTTGATACAAAATCTGGATATACTGCCGAATTGGCAAAATCAAGATCAGATGGACTTGTAAAATACATCACAGAGCAGAAAAAGAAAGGCAAAAAGATTGATGGTGGAATTGTGAGGTATGAAAAGAAAAGCTGGTTGTATTTTACTGACAAAGAATACAAATATAATCCAAATGATATAAAAGGTTGGGAATTTTTAAATTTGAATTAGAGTTATGAAATTACTTTATATCGATGAATCACATGACAAAAAGAATTATGCATTATGTGGATTTTTAATAAACGACATCAATTATCGTAAGTTAAATGCTGATTTTAATTCTTTCCTAAAAAAAGAGTTTGAGCTTGAAGAAGATCAAGAGCTAAAAGGTGATGAGCTATTTAATGGAAGAGAATTTTGGAAAGAAAAGACAATGGATGAGAGGAACTCAGCTCTTTGCAAAGTATTTGATTTTCTTAAAGATACAAAAGGGACTGATTTCTTGTTGGCTTATTCATCAGTAAAAAAAGAAAACCAACACGAACTATATTTTGAATTATTAGAGAAACTTATTGAAAAATCAGCAACGATTGTTTCTAAACTAGGAAAAACAAACAGGCAGTTACTTATAATTTTTGACGAAAGACAAGATTTTAAGAAAGAAAAGAAAGTTTTCTATCAAATCGCCCAAAAGAAAAACGAGGTTATTAAAAAGCACAAAAAATCATGCACAGTTGTTGATTATGGTTATGAAGGAATTTCAAAATTTAGTCGTATGCTGCAAATTGCAGATTTTGTTGGATATTTTTTCAGAAATCATTGCAGTATGGTTGAAAATGCCAGTCTTTTTGAAAGTGCTACTGATAAACGAAAGATTGAAATGCTAAAAGATATTTTTGAAAATAAAATTAAGGCAAAATGTAAGGTATTAAAGAAAAAATAGTTCGTAAATAAATTTATGAGTAATAAGAATATAGATGAACTAGAGCAATATTATGATGGCGAATCTGATGAGTGGGAAGATGCTTCAAGCGTTGGATACCCAGAATCAATAGGTAATTTTCTGATTAGATTTAGTTCATTTGAAAATAATATTGATAAATGGGTTGCTGACGGTATTAGTGATAGATCTCACCATCAAGGATATCATGTCCTTCAATTATTGAAGACAAGTAATAAAATTGATCTTTTGGAGAGGATGACACTTCTTATGCTTACCCACTTTAAGCCAAAAAAGCGAGTGGAGTTTAAGACGATTATATCTAATATGAGATCAATAAATTCTTTCAGAAATAAAATTGTACATGCAAATTGGATTTCTTTGAGGAATAGCGGTGATGTTCAAACAAGAGTTTCAATTGATAAAGATGAGGGTTTTGTGCAGTTTGAAAAAACAAAAATAACACCTAAAATAATAGATGATAATGTAATTAAAATGGAAAACTTAATCGGGAAGTTGGATGATTTTTTTGAAAGTTTACATGAATAAGATTTAGGGAGCCCCGCTCGCACTCCTCTCGTCCTTGCGAGCGGGGTTTTGCGCACACGCGAATGGGAGGGTGGGTCAAGTGTGCAATACGAATTTGAGCCTCGGACATTTCCGCTAGGAGCGTCCAGGGCTAAAGGACGAGCGCCGACGCAATAAGAATCTCTAAACTCTAAAGTTACAATAAACTCGGATATGAAAACGAGGAAGGGGGTTGTGCGAGGGCGGACTCCGAAGGCACGCTAACGAAGCCACAAAGCTCTACATTAAGAGAAAATATATAAAGCACTGAATACTCTAGCAAACCACTGCGAGGAGGAGACCGAAGCTGGGGGAAGGATTCCTTCCTTCCCCCAAACAGCGTCCTGCCCTCGCTCCCGCTCCGCAGAGCGGTAGAGCGAGGAAAAGCAGGACTCTAAGACAAATAGGCGCGAGTAGCCCTAGCGGAAATGTCCGAGGCGGATGCCGAGGATGGACCCCTTTAGTCTTGGACGATCAAAAATAGTATAATGTCCAAGGCACAATATTGAATTTGTATTTTGTTTTCTGTCCGCCCCGAATTCCGAAAAGAAATGTTAAGCGAATCCCGCCCGCATTCCTCCCCAGACCCCTCCTGCGGGCAGAATACATTAGCCGAGGCAGGGCGAATCCAAAACCCCAGAAAAATTGTTTCGTCCTGCCGAGTCCTTTTTTTAGAATTCTGAATCAGGATTTTGTTGGAAAAAAGTTCGGATTTTGTTCAGGAGACACAGCAAAAAATCGCTACACTCTTTTTTGCTGGGAGACTAGGACCGTGAGTACACTTATCGAATCTTACAGATTCTGTACACC
>CAZCND010000034.1:0-6772 GCA_964500195.1 uncultured Candidatus Saccharibacteria bacterium
ACGCGCCATATTATGTATACACAGACACTTGACTTTATTTAAATAAAAGCAGACAATAAAATTAAGTTATTCAAAAAAATTATCTAATTAAATTATAGTTTTTCAATTATTATTGTGTTAAAATCATATACCTTTATTTTGTCCTTAATATAATTGCCTAATTGACATTTGCATTCAGTAGTATCATCAAATACTTCTGATACATCATCTATAATTACGTTGAACTGCATTCTATCACATGTGTAACAATAGATGATGCCCATCGTAGGACACTTTCTTGTTGATTCTTATCTAATTTTTCAAAGCGATCATTGTATGCAAAGCAGATCATTTCTGCTACATTGTGTTCTATTTCCACAAAAATAAAATATATTTTTACGTTATATAAAAATAGATTGATAAGTTATTCAGCACTCATTACATTATGTAGGAGTCTTTTTGAATAAAAATAATATTGATAGTTATACGAAGCGGGTTGTGCCCAATGGTGTAAATTTTATGTCATTTATGACGTCATCTTCAAAATACCATATACAATTTGCTACAGCATCACTACTATCTTTACCAGATCCATGCACGTGATCTACTTTAGTCTTTCCACCACCCGTCTTTTTCACGATTAATTCTTCGCATTCTTCTACAAGTGGCTCATAATGAACTAATCTTAATGAAGTATCAAATGTATCTTCTTGAATACCACGCCATCTATCATAGTCTTCTTTTTTAACAATGTGCTCCAGTGCATTTATATTTAATACATTTTCAATGTAATCTATGAGTTCTGGTGATTGATTAAATACATCGTATACGAATGCTGTAGTATTTACATTTTTTATAACAGTGGTAATAAAATCTCTTATGTCTGATGGTTTTATATAAGATTCACTATCATTTTCTTTTATAAATCTACGGACACCATCTATAGTTATTGTACGACCCTGTTTATATCCACATGCAATTCCAAATGAGTCGTTTTTCCATGCAGGGTCTATCGATAACACATGTGGTATTTTTAATGTTTCTGGTAATTTTTGTGATTTTGAGTTAAAATCAAAGTATAATACATTTTGTAGTGATCTATCTGTTTTAATTCCTTCCGGGAATTGCAATCCAGCACCTACTTCGGGCTGATTTGCAAAATCACGTAAAAATTTAATACGATTGTTACCACATGATTCACGAAGTTCTTCTTCTGTAATCGTAGGGTTAAATTCCCACGTTTTATACATGAACCCTATTGATATTGGATTTTTCTTACGATTATTGATTACAGCATCACGATATTCTCTCATCATGATACCTGTTGCAGTATTTAATGACGATATTGCTATAATTTTGCCTTCTCTTTTGAAAGTTTCAGTAGAGTTACATACTTTATCATACACTTTTTGCACGTCAAGTAATGTTTCAGATTCCTGAAAAAAGTCTAATTCATCAAAGATTGCGCATTTATTAGTGAAACCTGCAGCACGCCCTGCATGTGGGGCCAAAACCTGTGCAATTACATTTTTAGATTCCGATTCAATAAACTGATCTCTAAATCGAAGATCAAACCACTGTAGAAAAAATTCATTTTCTTCAATCATATTACGCATGTTTGCAAATACACCATAATCTGCCTGTTTAGTTGATGTAGCCAAACATGTAATTCCTATGGTAGCACCCCTGCCAGATTTACCAGTCATCAATCCAAAATGACGAGCAGGTGACGGCCATGATATAACCTCAAATAGTTCATATCCCATTAATGTTGAAATAAGTGTCGTCTTCGAAGTACGCTGGCCTGCCACAAATACCATCTTTTTATACGGATTATATTCTGGATTATATTTATGACGGTAAAATTCTTGAACGATATATTTCTGTTTGGGCCACATTCCACGTGAATTTCCATATTCATCCGGTCCCGGAAACCCCAACACTTCTTCTATAAAATAAATTGGATCTGACCTAGATTTTATAACCGTATTAAAATATTCACGGTTATCTTTACCATCAAGTGTCTCGCCCTGTTTTAATTGGAATGAATCAGGTATATTATTCTTTTTTGGCGGCATCCATTACACCAGATAATTTTAATTGACACGCAGGGCATACGTGTTCTAACACCATATTTGTGAATTGATTATAATCACCTTGAATTTGAATGAACTGTTGGTGATATGTATCTCCGCGATTGAATTTTCCTTCTAAATCTGCAACGAATTTAATTGTTTCACGAAATTCCTTAATTAAAGTAGCACCCTGTTTTATTGTTTGCAAATCGGGCTCATCTTCATCAAGGGAATCCAACCAGTGTTTTAACCTGTTTATGATATAATGAAGTTCATCGTAAAGATAGTCAGGGTCTTTTACTATCTCTGAAAACTTCTTGCGGTTTTCTATGGCATGTTCCATGTGATGATTTAACAAGTGATCGTCTACAACTACTAATGGAACTCCAAATTTATCAGCCATATCTAGCCTGTCTATTTCACCATGTTGTAACATCTGTGTCCATTCAAGTCCTATCGGTGAATTACATATTTTGCATTTTTCAGTGGGAACCCCGAGTGGTATAATATCATCATTGCTAATTTCTGGTTTTTTTGACTTTTCCATGATTATCTAATCGATTTCATTTTTACAGTATATAAATAACTACAATCGATACAAGCATCGTTGGTTTTCTCGCACTATTTTCTCACGGATAGAATGATTAGTAACAACATTAATTCGACATCTTTATCATGTTTCAAATCAAACGTGTATATTGCATGTATAACGAAGAAACAAATGTATACAATTTTAGCCCGATTGTATCAGAAAATAAGGTTTTTGTTGATTTGGATGAAATCATTGATTATCTTCTTATCTTTAATGACAATGTTCAGAGCGATTCAGAAGAATCTTATCATGATAAAGAAGTATGTAATGATATTGTGACTGCAATGGTTGATCATTTATCAAACATATTTACTGGATGTAACTCTGATAATTTAAAGGTGTAAGATTCATGGAAACAAGGAGTACCACAATGAACAATGGTTATTTTGAAAATGAACATATAAAAGGTACAGATGGATTATATTGCAAATATCCAAATGAAATGGAGTTATTACAATGAACAATGGATACTTTAAAAAAGGGCGATGGATTGAATCTGATGATAGAACTGCAAGCCATGAATTGCAAATAATTGATGATATTATAAATAACAATATATCTATTAAACTTGATGGACAAATATTAAAACTAAAATCATATTTGATTAGCCACGATTATAAAGAATTCCCAAATATAGTATTAGAATTATCGGATAATACTAAATTGGATGTAAATGTAGTGGCTGATGAAGTGGATCTACGTATTGGAAATACAAGATATATAGCAGAAGATCAAACCAAACTTAATAGGTTTTTAGAGACGCCTGTATTATTAGAAAAGACTATTATTGGACCAGATAAAATTATTGATGTATTTAATGACGGTGTAATATTACCTAGAACACATGTAAAGGATGGTGAGGAAGCATACATTCAGCAGCAATTATCAAACTTTAAGGACACCGGTATATTTAAAGTATATGACCCGGTAATTCCAGACGATCTCAAAGTAAAATTGGATAAAAATGGAAATATAGTGGATGAGCATGACATACAATCAGTATCTCAACAAAAGCAGGGATTTGTTAAACGATTGCGTAACTTAATTAACGTTTAAACTCTATTTGCTACACTTTCTTTTTATACTGTATATTTTATTTTATTAATTACAATGGTTTTTGATGTATATTTTTATGCAGGCGAGAGCCTTAAAGACAAATCATATGCCTATCATTATATTGTCCATGAAAACAAAGAGTACTTAAAATATAATTATCCAAAAGTAACATACGAAGCACTATATAACAATGCGGTAGATGTTATATATGATGATTGTGATGATGAATAAAAAAGTTTAATTATGTTTTTAATTTTTGTTTAATTCATATCTTCAAGCACTTTTTGATAGTACGTAAATACGCTTCTTGGAGGACTGTTGAAATGCTTTTTTGCTTCAGTATTTACATATTGGGCAACTAATGGCATAGCAATCTTTATATCTTTAAATTGTTCGATACCAATATCTGCAATTACTTTGTCAATAGCACCGTATATTTCACTATCTGGGAGTGGTGGTAATTTTGGTAACCCATCCTTTATATCGCGCGGTATTTTATCCAATTTAACCGTGTCGTGTTTTTCTTTAACGGCAAGCATACCAATAGAATACTTGGGATCGTATGTTTTTATCACAAATCCTTCAATATCTTGATTTTCACGAAGCATTTTATCACGATATGCATATAATTCATCAATATTGATGTGACGAGTAATTACTTTCACATCAATGCAAGGAATGTTACTATGACAACACTGTTGATGTAATGCAGTATAATTTACAAATTTACTTAATTTAGCCGAGTATAGATCAAATGCCACAAAACTAGGTTCATTATAAGTAGTTAATCGTGTGGGTGACCTACCAACTTTCATGAGTTCTCCAAACAGTGCATATGAATCATTCCAATTTTTGGCATCCTGTAATAAGTCAGTAACATTATCAATTAAATGTGGAATTGAATGGGCTGTAGCAAGCATGTCTTCTGATGCAATTGGCATATTACGGCTCCCCATGCATACATTGTTCTCATCGTCAAGGTAAAATCTTACATTCGAACCATCCCATTTTGGCTGCCACAGCAATTCTTCACCAAGGATAATACCCGGTCCTGGATATAACATAGCAATTCTATTTAAATGCGGATACTTTATATTTTCCATGTATATTGTATTAGAGTTATGTTTAAATAAATCTTACTCATGTATATGGTTATATAGGTAGGTTTATATATGGTTAAAGATAATGATGTATAGTTCCAGTGGAGACCGGAACAGAACAAACAGGAAAAAGAGCGGATGACAACGTTACCAAAGAAAGAAGCCAACCCTATTTCGATGACAAGGCATGGGATTTCTTCTTTTCCTTTTTTCTTGTTAGGATAGTTTGGCCTGCGGCCTAGAGACCTTCTTTTGTGACGCATTTGTGATTTTACGTGTTATTCGCGCTTAATTTTATACGTGACATACGTGTTGATTTTTGTGGTGACGGCATAGATAGTGATTTATGTAGTGACAGCATATGTATAATGATATGTTGACGCTTTATGCGAGTTCTGATGTGCGTGACGTAAAGTCGAATCCGCGACTTGCTTATTGCTATATGTTAGTAGATGATAGTGGTGCAGTTGTTGCAAAGATGGCTGAAAATGCACCAACCGACTATGGTAATAAAGTTGACTGTGTAATTGCAGCGGTTTATTTTGGGCTTGAAAACGCGCTCGAACTCAATGAAAATTGTGTTACTGTGAAATTATTTGATTATAATATAATTAATAGATTGTCTGGTAACATGCGCACGAATAAATGGAATAAAAAAATCATTGGGTTGTCCGATAAATTTAAACACCTCGAATTTGAGGAGATAGATGAAAGTAACAAATATGCAAGAGCGTGTGAATTTGCATGTGATTATATATTGGGGCCGACATATGTTGAACTCTATGAAGATAAGGAAACATTATTGGATAAGATAACATATAGAAAGGAACACGGCATACCAGAATATAGTGAGATAAGGAGTAAAAAGAGGGTGAATAAGTGAACGTGATCATTGGTCCTTTTAACAGTTATTAAGGATAAATAATTATTGGAGATAGAAGTAGTGGAAGATGATTATACAATTGATATTGCCAGTATATAAAGGTGAGGGTGATAGTGAAATTATTGATTTTAGGGCGCTGATATTAAGTGATACTTTTGGAGGTTGAGGTCTTTGATGGAGTTCCTGAAAGATTCGTGGGTTAAAACGAGATATGTTCCTTTGCTGTCAGATTCTTTGGTGGCATATTTTTTGGCTCCTATTACAACACGCTCTAATATGGTGAGTAAAAAGGCTTCTAGTTCAATGTCAATGTGCTGTGGGGTTTCGACTCGATAGTCACAATAGATGCCCCGGATATAGGGCTTTATATTTGTTTTTGAGATTATCGTAGTTCTAACAGGATAGTTACGCTTTTTGGTTTTTTTGTATAAGTTGGAGGTATATTGTGATATGTCAAATGGTGGATATTGAACTGAGGGATTGAATGAGAAGTCGATGTTATACTGTTTAACCCATGGTTTGGTCTGGTCGTAACCTTCAGTTTGGTGTGTTTTGAACCATTCTATTTCATCGGTGACAAATTCTAAGTATGAATCAAACTGGTGTTTTACATCGAGGCGATTACGTTCCCTTGCTAATACTACTTCAGTGTAACTGATGGTGAATGGCGTTTTATATGATTCGGTGGATTTAGACGGTTTGCCATATAATCGGGGAGCATCTGGTGGTAAGGCGGTGTTTGACGACATGGGTTTTTGTGTTATTTTCGGTGGGCGTTTTACACTATATAAATGGAGATGAAGTCAACCGATCAGATTAGTTGTTACACTATGAGGGTGGGATCTTCTGTCGCATTTAGGATTTATATGGATTAATCAATCCGAGCGGATAGCGAGGCGTCGAATCCCATCGACTACTCTTCCCCAATTACCGAATGCAAATGAGTGTAACGAATGTTAGCATGAGGTTAAGGAGCGTTAGGATGAGACCAGTGCTAGGATGAGACCGTCATGAGATCTCACTACATTCGGTGCAGCAATACTCGTCGGTTGAGATAGTGGTCATAAATGTGAGGCCGCATCCTTTG
>CAZCND010000035.1:0-5707 GCA_964500195.1 uncultured Candidatus Saccharibacteria bacterium
TAGGAATTTTAGAGTACTAAAATATCCGTGTTTTTTGGAGCAATAATCTTTGGAGCGAGGCAGAATACGGCTACCGAGCGAAAAAGATTGTTGTTCCAAAAAACATTGCGGAGGACGACGGTCCGAGCATAGGAATTTCAGAGCACTGAAATATCCGTGTTTTTTGAGACAATAATCTTTGGAGCGAAGTGAAAAGTTTTCAATCAAATAATTTAAATTAATTTAATGATGTCGTTGTATGAAATCACCAACATTAAAATAATTAGAAGACCCATTCCTGCAAGATTCACCCAGTTTGCTACTTTTGGATTTATTCTTGATCCTTTTATTTTTTCAATTAATAAGAATAGAAGTTGCCCACCATCTAGCGCCGGAAATGGTATTAAATTGATAACCACCAAGTTGATGGAAATTAAAGCAGTGAAAGATAGTAAATAAATTAATCCAAAATCTGCGGCATCTCCAACTACCCCCACCAAGCCAATCGGACCAGTTAGGGATGAAAAATTAGCACTACCTTCTATGGAACCTTTAATAAGATTGTAAAAGCCTTCTACTGTAGAAACAAAAAGATTAGCTGATAATCTTAATCCCTGCCAAATAGCCTTATGAACTGGTAATTTTAATGTCCCAATCATATCAAGGGACACCCCTATCATTGCCTTGTTTTCAGTTTCATTATTTTGAGGTATAACAGTTATTTCTTTCTCTTCTCCTCCTCTTTTTACATTAAGCCTAATTTCTTCTCCTCCATGTTTAGCAATAAAATTTTGGACAGTTTCAACCCCAAAATTAGAAGATAACAATAATGTTGAATCCGAATCAGTTTCCAAATAATTTATTTTATCCCCCGCCATTAAGCCACCCTTTTCTGCTGGTGAATCTTTAAGTGTTCCAGTTATGGTAACCACTGGATCTTTAATCAATGTTTCATCACCTAAGCCAGAAACAGAAGACGGTAAACCAGACATAAAACCAACAGATAGTAACAACCAAGCTAAAACAAAATTCATAAAAACACCACCAAGTAAAACCAAAGCTCTAACATAGTGAGGTTTTGCGTTGAAACTTCTATCTTTTTCCGAAGGATTTTCTATTTCACCGTCATCTCCTTGTCCAAAAATTTTGACATAACCTCCAAATGGTAAAGCGTTTAATTTATATGTTGTCTCTCCTATCTTTTTACTTAAAAGTTTAGGCGGGAAGCCAAAAGAAAATTCATCTACTCTAATCTTACTCAACTTAGCAACTATAAAATGCCCAAATTCATGGGAAACTATTAAAACTACTAATATGATTAAAAAAATAATGATCGACATTTTATTGAGTCATTAAATCGTTTTCTTTCTTTTCAAATACAATTTCCAGACTAGCATTGATTTCATCTACTGCTTTTTGGATATCTTCTTTAGCTCTTTTTGCTTCATCTTCGGTTAGACTTTCTAATTTATCCATTTCATTTTGTCTTTCCTTTCTAACACTTATTCTTGCTTCCTCTAATTTTTCTTTTAATATTTTTACTAGTTTAGATCTGTTCTCTGTTGTTAACATTGGAAAGATTACTCGAACCCCGTCAGAATCAGATAAAACAGATAAACCTAAATTAGCTTCATTAATGGCCCCTTCTATTAATCTTATCTGATTTTTATCCCAAGGAGCAATTCTTAAAGTTTTAGGATCTTCTATTGAAACAGAAGCTATATTTTTAATTGGCATATAACTACCATAACTTTCAATCATCACACTGTCTAAAATAATAGGTGTAGCTCTACCTGTTTGGACTGAGGAATATTCTTTAGAAAGCCAAGCTTCTATCTTTTTTAATTCATTTTTAAAATCTTGTGTATTGTACATATTTTTTTATTTTAACATATTTAAATAATTAAGGCTAAATTTTGTAAAATATACTTAACCGATGACCCTGGTTGTTTTAAAAAATTTCTACTTTTTTTAATTTCCTCTAAAACTTTTTTATTTTTTTTATTAGAAATGTCTGATTTAAACTCGGTATAAAAAATTTTTTCTAATTGGTTAATCAAACTAATTGCTGAGTATCTTAGTTTGCCTGAATTTTCGTCATAACTTTTTTCTTTAATAAAATCATCTATCAAAACCATTCGTTCTCTTACTTTTGTGGAAATAAAAGATTCTGCAATTTTACCTATCTCATCTTTCTCATCTCCATCTTTATCTTTAACAACTTGAACACGAGATAATATCGTTTCTAATAAGACAGAAGAATCAGGTAAGACTATAAAAAAATGAGTATCTCGACCTGGTTCTTCTATTATTTTTAAAAGAGATTCTTCGGCTTCATGATTTATAAATTTAGTAGCTATTATGCATATTTTTTTACCTTGGCCAAAAGCTAATTGGCTATGCCATTCTTTAATCTGTCCGCTATCTTTCATGGTAAAAGATTCATAAGTTTGAATTAAAAGATTTGGACTTTGATTTTCTATTTCTCCTCGGTTCTTTAAGAAACCAACTAACTTTTTTGTTGTTTTATCTGGGTTACCTTCCACCACATAACTGTGGTAGAGCTCTTTGGGAAATATTTTTTCAAAATCTTCCATTATTTTTTAGATATTATACTTTTTTTATAGGTATCTAAGTGTTTTAGTGCATCTCCTGTTCCTTTAACTACGCATAAAAATGATTCATCTGCGACTTTAGCCTTAACCCCAGTTCTCCTATAAACTAAATCTGCTAAATTCCTCAACTGACTTGTTCCACCAGTCATAATTATTCCATCATCAATTATATCAGCTGAAAGCTCTGGGGGTGTTTGTGATAAAACATCTTTAATTGCTCCGATCATCATTCTTAACTCTTTATCTATAGCTCTAACTATTTCATTTGTTGATATTTGTGCTGTTCGGGGCAAACCTTGAATATAATCTCTTCCTTTTACTGTAATGGTGAGTTCTTCTTCGAGAGGTATAGCTGCTCCTATTTTAATCTTAATAGCCTCGGCTGTTTTGTCTCCAATAGCAAGGTTAAATGTTTTTTTAATATAATCAGTGATAGCTTGATCTATTTTATCTCCGGCACACTTAACTGATGTAGATGCAACTATGCCACCCAAAGAAATAACCGCCACGTCTGTTGTACCCCCTCCTATATCCATAACCATATATCCTCTTGATTCTTGAATAGGGATACCCGCTCCGATAGCTGCGAGTATTGGTTCTTTAACAACATAAGCATTTCTAGCACCAGCCCTTATTGCTGCCTCAATGACAGCTCTTCTCTCTGTTGAAGTTATACCAGCCGGAACCGAAACCATAACATCTGGTTTAAAGAAATTAAAAGAACCCAGTGCTTTAGAAATAAAATAACGCAACATTGCTTCAGTTACTCGATAGTCAGCGATTACACCATCTCTCATTGGGCGGTAAACAAGAATACTTTCCGGTGTTTTACCAATCATATCTTTAGCCTCTTGTCCGATAGCTAAAACACTATGATCTTGCTCTGATATAGCCACAACTGAAGGTTCATTCAAAACAACACCCTTGCCAGGCAAATAAACAAGAGTATTAACTGTTCCCAAATCTATTCCTAATTTCTTTGAAAATAATGCCATAAATTTAAATAAGTAAAGAGATTATAGCATATTTTTTATATTTAATAAATTACCAAAAGATTCACTTTATGTGATAAAATAAAAACATGTATATCATTACTGCTATCCCTCTTTCAAAAAATAACCAAAAGGAGTATTTGTCCTATTTTTCAAAAATAAATGTTCCATTGGGACATATCATTTCTGTACCTGTGAGAAACAAAGAAATAGATGCTCTGGTAATAGAGACAGAAGAAGTTATTAATGCTAAGTCAGATTTAAAGGAGGCGTCTTTCCAATTAAAAAAAATAAATAAAATTAAAGGGCCTTCTCCTTTTAGTAGAAGTTTTTTTAACTCATGTCTAAGACTTAAAGATTATTATCTCTCCACAACTGGGACAATAATTAAATCTCTTAGCTCGTCTATTTTATTAGAAAATATTTCTAGTCTTAAAAAAATACCAGAAGAACACCCTTATGAAGAAAATATTAAACAAGAGAAATTAATTTTTCAGGCTTCATTTACTGATCGTTTAAGTTACTATAAAACTTTGATCCGTGAAGCTTTTGCTAAAAAAGAATCTATTTTTATTTGCCTACCAACTAGGCATGATATTGATATTTTTAGTAGCGAGCTTTCGAGAGGAATTGAAAGCTATGTTTTTTCATTAAATGCTAAACTATCAAAAAAAGAATTAATTAAAAAATATAATGAGATAATTGGAATGGATCACCCTGTTTTAATCATTAGTACCGGATTATTTTTATCTATACCAAGGCATGACATCAAAACAGTTATTGTAGAGAAAGAAAGCTCTGAAGCCTATAAACAACTATCTCGCCCCTATTTAGACCTAAGAACTTTTGCCGAAATATATACTTATTTTAAAAAAATTAAATTGATTTTTGGAGACACTCTTCTTCGTCCAGAAATCTTGGGCCGTTATGAAAATGGAGAATATGGTGAAATTTTACCCCCAATTTATCGTTTTTCTAGGATTAATAGTGGTTTTATTTTAGACAAAAGACAAGAAGAAAGAACTAGGAACTGGAATATTATAGGTCCTAAGGCAAAAGAGATAATGGATGAATCTCTATCTTCCCTTAAATCTGTTTTTGTTTTTACTATCCGTAAAGGATTAGCCCCCATTACTGTTTGTAAAGACTGTGGTCAAACTTTACTTTGTCCTTCTTGTTCATCTCCTCTTGTTTTATATGATTCTAAAAAACAGAAAGAAACTGAGAGTAATAGAATTTTTATGTGCAACAAATGCGGGCGCAAAGAAGATACTAAGATTAATTGTCCTAACTGTTCGAGTTGGAACTTAGTACCTCTTGGAATTGGAATTGATAAAGTCCGCCAAGAATTAGAAAAACTTTATCCAGACAAAAAAATATTTCAAATAGATAAAGAAACAGCTAAAACTGAAAAAGACATTGAAAAAATAATTTCTGAATTTCATAAAAACAAAGGGAGCATACTACTCGGGACAAGCTTAGCTCTATCTTTCTTAAACCAAACTGAAATAAGCGCCACTGTTATGACCTCCTTAGATGGACTTTTCTCTATTCCTAGTTTTAATATGACTCAGAAAATAATTCAGACGGTTGAAAAATTACACCATATCACCGAAAACACAGTTTTGGCTCAAACTAGATTAGATGATAATAAGATATTAGAGAATATTTTGAAGGGCAATATATTACCTTTATACAGGGAAGATCTAGATGAAAGAAGAATATTTAATTATCCTCCATTTAAAAGATTGATAAAAATAACATTTGAGGGCACAGCTAAAGAAACCGAAAAAGCTAGGAATTTAATAGAAGCAATACTTCCTAATTATGAACCTCAAATATATAGTGCTTTTATTGGTAAAATAAAAGGCCATTTTATAACAAACACAGTTATAAAAGTAAGCCCATCTCTCTGGCCAAGAGTAGAAGATGAGAAAAATAAAACAGACGAAGGGCTTAGATCGGCTCTATTAAATCTGCCACTTTCTTTTTCTATAAACGTTGACCCTGAGGATTTGCTTTAATATTACTTGCTAGTCACAAAAAGATGTGATAACATAACGATTATGATTACAGTAGTAGAAGTAAACAAGAATCCAAACGAGAGTAATGTTAACCTTA
>CAZCND010000036.1:0-5576 GCA_964500195.1 uncultured Candidatus Saccharibacteria bacterium
CATAGGAATTTTTCAGCAGAAAAATATCCGTGTTTTTTGGAGCAATAATCTTTGGTGCGAAGTGAAATACAACTACCGAGCGGAAAAGATTGTTGTTTCAAAAAACATTGCGGAGCGTGTCGACGCGAGCATAGGAATTTTTCAGCAGAAAAATATCCGTGTTTTTTGGAGCAATAATCTTTGGAGCGAAACAACTAACACACCATTTAATAAATTAAAAACTTTCGGTAGTTTTGAGATAGATCTAAAAAGTCATCAGCTTGATCTTTTAATTTCATGCTGGCTGATTTTCCAAATGAAACAACTTCCACTTGGACACCTGATGTACTTTGTAAATATTCTACTAGAGGAACAAAATCTCCGTCACCCGCAATTAAAATAACAGCATCTAGTTTAGGTGCCATCTTCATTGCGTCTACTGCAATTCCAACATCCCAATCCCCCTTTTTAGAACCTCCAGCAAAAATCTGAAGCTCTTTTGTCTTTGTTTCAATTCCTAATTTAGTTAGAGCTTCAAAGAAATTTTTTTCTTCACCTCCTTCGCTAGTAATAACATAAGCGATAGCTCGAACTAATTTTCTTCCAGCTACTGCTTCTTTTAAGACTGCCCCAAAATTAACTTTTCTCTTGTATAAATTTTTAGCTGAGTGGTATAAATTTGATGTATCTATAAAAACTCCAACCCTCTGCTCTTTTTGTTTTATTATGCTCATAAAAATATTTTAATCTTATAAAAATAACTTCCCTCTTATAATACTACTAATAAAAATAATTTCCTACATAAAAACTCCTCTTTCGAGGAGTTTTTATTCTTTCATTTTTTTAGCAACAGCTTGATACCTTTCTTTGTCTGTTTTTTCTAAAGACTTAAGGTGTTTTCTCCTATCTGCCACCATTTTTATCAATCCACGTCGAGAACTATTGTCTTTTTTATGGTCTTTTAGGTGGGAAGCTAATTCATCAATCCTTTTACTTAAAATAGCCACTTGTACTTCGAGACTTCCAGTATCTTTTTCGTGCAATTGATTCTTTTTTATAATGTTTTGTTTTTTCTTTGTTGTTAACATTGCAGAGAAATAATAGCATAAAAGACTATTGTCTGCAAGTTTATTTTTTTTGTATGTTTTTTGTTTATTTTCCGACACTGTTTTAAATGATATAATACAAAAGTGAACAAACTGGAAAAACTAAAGAGAGAGTTCCTGGAGCATGTTGAAATTGAAAAAGGCAATAGCCTTAAAACTGTCAGAAATTATGATTATTACCTCTCCCGTTTTTTTGAGTTTGCCAAAATTACTGAACCTAAAGAAATAAACGATGACAAAATTAGAGAGTTTAGACTTTTCTTAAACAGACAACCTGGACTAAAAACTAAAGGACAACAATCATCTAATCTCAAAAAAAATACTCAAAACTACCACCTCATTGCCTTACGATCTTTTCTTAAATACTTAATGAAAAGAGATGTCTCCTCTCTGTCTCCGGATAGAATAGAACTAGCTAAAATAAAAGAACGCTCTCTTGATTTAATTTCAGTTGAAGAATTAGACCGCTTACTTTCAGCTCCGCTAAAAGTTTTAGAAATTAAAAAAAATACTGACCGTCAAAAAATTTTGAGAGACAAGGCAATATTAGAATTATTTTTTTCAACCGGACTGCGCTTGTCAGAGCTTTGCTCTTTGAATAGAGATTTAGATTTATCTAAAGATGAATTTTCAATAAGAGGTAAAGGAGAGAAAGTAAGAGTTGTTTTCCTATCCCTCTCTGCCAAACAAGCAATTAGCCAATATTTAAAAGAAAGAAAAGATATGGCCGAGCCGTTATTTGTCCAATACTCTTCGAATAAAAGAGAAGACAACCGTCTGACTCCAAGGTCTATAGAAAGAATAGTTAAATATTATGCTATCGTGGCCGGTATTTCAAAAAAAGTTACTCCTCATATTATTAGACACTCATTTGCAACTGACCTTCTATCGAACGGGGCTGATATTCGTTCTGTCCAAATGATGCTAGGACATGCCAATATAGCCACCACTCAAATATATACTCACATCACAGACAAACAACTAAGAGATGTCCACAAAAAATTTCATAGTGGCTAGGGCTTTTAATTAAAAAATACTATAATAGAAATATGGATTATCAAAAACACAAAGAATATTTTGAAACTGCCTATCGAACTGGATCTGATATCTGGACACATTTGTCTATGAAAAACCGAGGAGCAATGTTGATGGAGAAACTAGAACCTGGAGCTTTGATTTTAGATGTCGGCTCAGGTCGCGGACTATTAGCTAAAAAATTAGCTGAGTCTGGTTTTTCTGTTATTGGTATAGACTTCGAAAAAGAAATTGTTAAAAAAACCAACCAGTTAGTCAAAGATTGGGGGCTCGAGGGTAAATTAAAATTTGTTGAAGGAGACGCTCTTGATATTCCTTTTGTCGATAGTAGCTTTGACGGGGTTTGTGATTTTGGATTAATGGAAAACCTATACAAAGAAGACTGGGAAAAATATGCTGGCGAAGTCTGCCGTGTTTTAAAACCCGGGGGTTTCTATTTAAACACTTCCTTGTCAAAAGAAACACAGGAATTTTTAGGTTTTAGACCAAAAGGATCAGCCGGTGGAGATTTAGAAAGATACGACTTGGTCTATCATTTTTTTGACCAAGAAGAAATCAAAGATATTTTTGATCATAATTTAAATCCGATCGACCAAGATATAAAATTTGTTGATCACCCAAACGAAGTAGCCTTGGTGGAAACTTTGTTCCAAAAAAAGATAAACTGTGACTGCCAAGAGACAGATGATAAAAAATAATTGAGAAAGAACGAAAGGATTTTTGTCTCTTTTTTAATTTTAATTTATTAAACACAATGAAAATAATTAGTTGGAATACCAATGGCTTACGAGCTACTATCAAGCAAGGAAACTTTATACCTTTGTTTAGTTTTAACAACCCGGATATCGTTTGTCTCCAAGAAACAAAATGCGAACCTGAACAATTGGAAGAAAAAGATAGAAACCTAAAAGGATACTTTTCATATTTTTCATCATCTTTAAATAAAAAAGGATATAGCGGTGTCGCAATTTATACAAAACAAAAACCAAATAAAGTTGATTATGGTTTTGGAATCAAAGAATTCGACGAAGAAGGCCGAACAATAGTTGCCCATTATGATGATTTTGTATTAATTAATTGTTATTTTCCAAATGGAGGGGCTAGCCCCGATAGATTAAAATATAAACTTGATTTTTATGATGCTTTTTTGTCTTTTATAAACAAACTTAAAAAAGAAGTTAAAGATGTTATTTTCTGCGGAGACGTGAATACAGCTCATAAAGAAATAGATTTGGCCAGACCAAAAGATAATGAAAATAATACTGGCTTTTTACCGATTGAGAGAGCTTGGATTGATGAACTTGTGAATAATGGCTGGGTGGACATATTTAGAAATTTTTATCCTGACAAAAAAGATGTTTATACATACTGGGATCAAAAAACCAGAGCTCGAGATAGAAATGTTGGGTGGCGAATAGACTATTTTTTCACTCACCAATCGTTTATTAAAAAGGTAAAAAGTTTTAAAACACTTGAATCATACCTTGGCTCAGACCACTGCCCTATTTTGATAGAAATAAAACCCTAAGAAACTCTTAGGGTTTTATTTTGTGCTTAATATGAAGTTTTGATATTTCTTCCCTTTCCAAATCTTCCTTTTTTTGTTTTCCCTTATCCCCCAGTTTTTTTAAATCTTCATTTTCCAAAAGGTTTAATTTTAAAACTAGTTCCGATAGTTTTTCTTTAGTATTTTTGCTCGGATCTTCTAAGACTTCTTCGAGAAGTGCATTTAATATATATCCCATCCGAGGCCCCACTTCTATTTTAAGTTCTTTTATTAAATAATTTCCATCTATGGCTAGTTGACTTACTGAAATTGGATCTCTTAGTACTTCTTCAATCATGGCGTGGTATTTTCGGAGACGATATGGAGCTTCAGCTTTTTTCATCCCTGCCCTATCACACTCTCTAACTTTCATTAGATCCCAAATATGATCTTGCCCGACTTTTTGAATAATCCTTCTAACAGCTGAAAGAGTAATTGTTTCTGTATCTGAAAAAAACATATGATTCCTAATTAAAGAAACAACAAGATCGATAGTTTTCTTTGGATATTTTAATCTTTCCAACATTTTCTCAGCCATCTTGGCTCCAACAACTTCATGCCCATAAAAAGAATATGATTTGCCTACCTTTTTATTAGCTCTTCTTGATTTTGGTTTTCCTATATCGTGAAGAAGGGCAGATAATCTAATTTCTAGAGACCAACCTTTTGAAATGGCATGACCTAGCGCTTCTAGTGAATGTCCAAAGACATCATATATATGTGCCCCTCCTTGTTCACAACCAACACTGTCTAAAACTTCTGGTAAAACATAAGGTAAAAGTCCTAATTGATACATTAAAATTATACCCTCTACCCCCCTGTCTGTTTCTATTATTTTTGTAAATTCATCTCTAATCCTTTCTGTAGAGATATTTTTTAATAGACTAGAATTTTTAAATATTGCCTCTGATGTTTCTTGAGAGATTGTAAAACCAAGCTGGCAAGCGAACCTAACGGCCCGAAGCATTCGAAGTGCGTCTTCGTTGAAGCGTTCATCAGGATCACCAACAGTTCTAATGGACATGTCTTTTATATCCTTGTGTCCTTTATAAATGTCTTTTATGTGTCCATTAGAAACACTATAAGACATAGCGTTCATTGTAAAATCTCTTCTTTTTAAGTCTTCTTCTATGTTATCACTAAAAACAACACCATCTGGGTGCCTAAAATCAGAATATTTTCCTTCAGTTCTGTATGGTGTAACTTCTAATATATAGTAGTTTGTTTCTTGTGTAACATTATTGTCTTTTGAGCCACCAGTTTCACGTGTAAGCAACTTCCCTTCCTTGTCGAATGTTTCTTGTGTAACAATTTGGGTATCTTCTTCTTTTGGTACACAAACAGCCACCGTGCCGAAGCTATTTTCATATATTGTTTTTTCAAAAAGGCTGATTATCTGTTCAGGCTTAGCGTTTGTCGTAATATCCCAATCTTTTGGAGTCCTGCCCATTATTAGGTCCCTGACACAACCCCCGACTAGAAAAGCCTCAAAACCAGCATTTTCTAGTTTAGAAGTTACATGTGTAACATAATCAGGAATGTTACGATTATCTATTTGTTTTTCTTCTCCTTGTTTCATAAGAAACTTTTGATCTATTTTGTGCACCTGGCAGGACTCGAACCCACAATACAACGTCCGAAGCGTTGCGTGATATCCATTTCACCACAGGTGCTTTCTAAAATCGACAAGTGTATTATACACTTTTTTATATATTTTCAAAAGCTAAAAAGGCAAGATAATAAAGCTCTTTTTAAAATTGCATTTTTTAGCAAAAACAATTATAATTAAAAAGTTATATTAAGCGGGTATAATTTAATGGTAAAATACGTCTTTGCCAAAGACGAAATTCGGGTTCGATTCCCGGTATCCGCACCATTTTGTGGTGCGCTGGGAATCGAAGCCCGATTGA
>CAZCND010000037.1:0-4415 GCA_964500195.1 uncultured Candidatus Saccharibacteria bacterium
CTAAGCTAAGGGCCCATATAAAACCGATACCATCTTATCATTAATATTTATTTTTCAAAAACTAACTGGCGTGGTTTTAACAACCACCACCATATATTAACTTATTTTGTATTTTTTGCAAGGACAGAGACTTTTATATTTACAATTTAGGGGTTATAATAAAAAAGATATATGGATAATGAAATTCCAAAAAACAAAGACATTACTTATTTTGCCAAGACTGATTTTCGTAATACCAACACAATGTTTGGCATTAAAAGAAAAGACCGTCGTCAGCATATGTATATTTTAGGAAAATCAGGAACAGGTAAATCCGTTTTACTCTCTAATTTAATAATTCAAAATATCCAAAACGGGGAGGGTGTTTGTGTTGTGGATCCTCACGGAGAATTAGTCGAGGAACTTTTAGATTTTATTCCAGAAGAACGAGCTAAGGATGTTATTTATTTTAATCCGGCTGATAGAGATTACCACATTGGTTTTAATGTTATGGAAATGAATGATCCCAAATACAAGCATCTTGTTGCTTCTGGTTTGATGGGGATTTTCACAAAAATTTGGGCTAATGCTTGGAGCTCTCGAATGGAATACATTTTAAATAATGCCATATTGGCTCTTTTGGATACTCCTGATTCAACCCTGTTGGGTATCCCACGTCTGTTGGTGGATAAAGATTATCGCCAGGTGGTTATAAACAATCTAAAGGACCCAGTTGTTAAATCTTTCTGGACTCACGAATATGAACAATGGAGAGATCAATTTAGAAACGAAGCCATTGCTCCTATTCAAAACAAGGTTGGCCAATTTTTGTCTTCTTCAATCATAAGAAATGTGGTAGGACAACCTAAATCTACAATTGATATTTTTAAAATAATGAATGAAGGAAAAATTTTTCTGGTTAATGTATCCAAGGGACGAATAGGAGAAGATAACTCTGCCTTGTTGGGAGGAATGATAATTACTAAAATTCAATTAGCCGCCATGGAAAGGGTTAGAATTCCCGAAGACAGAAGAAAAGATTTCTATCTTTATGTTGATGAGTTTCAAAATTTTGCCACAGATTCTTTTGCTAACATTTTATCAGAGGCCAGAAAATATCGTCTTAATTTAGTTGTCGCTCATCAGTATACAGCTCAATTGGTTAATATGGAAAACACCAAAGTTAAAGATGCAGTCTTTGGAAACGTAGGAACAATGATTATTTTTAGGGTCGGGGCAGATGACGCTGATTTTTTAGAAAAAGAATTTGGACCAGAGTTTACTGCTCAAGATTTAGTTAGTTTACCAAATTATCATATTTACTTAAAATTAATGATAGATGGGATAACTAGTCGTCCTTTTTCAGCTATAACATTGCCCCCGATCAAAGCTGACAAGACCCTTGGGGTAAAAGACAAAATAATTGAATCTTCACGAGAGCTTTATACTAGAAAAAGAGAAGATATAGAAAATGAAATAAATAGGTGGAGTGAAAAATCACAGACTGCTGAAGGAGAAGAAAAATTTAAAGCCGAATGTCCTATTTGTCAAAAAACTTTTTTTGTCCCATTTGAGCCTCAGAAAGGTCGTCCTTTATACTGCAGGGAATGTCTAGCAAAAATAAAAGAGGGAAAAATAGAGCCACCTAAAAATACCACTAGTACTTTTCGAGAAAAACAAAACAAGGAAGATGATTTAAATAAAAAAGATTCCTCGAGAGAAAATCAAAAAAAAGAAATAAGGGTAGAAGATAAAAAAGACAATCTTTCCTTGAGGGAATTACTTAAAAAGGTAGAAAGAGGGGAACTAGAGGAGGTAGAACAAGTTTCTGAGAAAAAAACAGAAGTAAAACCAATTTCTCTGTCTCAATTAAGAGAAAAAAAAGATACAGATACTAAAGAAAAAAAAGAAGTACCAACCAAAGAAGCAACGGATCAAAAAATGGATTCATTGCGGGATGCTTTTGCTCGAATAATGTTTTCAAGTGCTAAGGAAAAAGTAGGAGATAAAAAAGATGGAAACGAGGTAGATCATATAGAAAATGAAAGGGTAGAAAAGGTCGATATCTCAGAGAGCAATAAGAAGATAATAGAAGACCGAGAATCAGATTTAAAAACACCTGATGATGCTTTTGCTAAAGATAAGGATGATAAAAAAGTTCTTAGAGAAGAAATACCTCAATTAGAAAAAAAAGAAAATATTAACAAAAACAAAAAAGAAGAAGATGATTCTTGGCAAAAACCAAGGGCTAAAAAAGAAGTACCCGAGGATGTTTTGCGAAGAGTTTTAGAATAATAAAATGAAATTTTTTAATTTAAAATATATTTTAATTTTAAGTGCCTTATTTATTTTACCGACTGGTTTTATAGAGTCGGCTGTTTTTATTAATGAGGTTCAAATTAAGCCAACGGAAGAGAGGTTTGTAGAATTATATAATTCTGGATCGTCGGAAGTGGATTTAACGGGTTGGTATTTACAGAGAAAAACTGCGACTGCCGAGAGTTTTGGCTCTCTAGTCTCAAAAAAATACTTTGAAAATAAAAACATCCCAGCCAAGGGATTTTTTGTTATATCAAGGACGAGTGGAGGTCAGACTGATATCGTTTTTGATACTTTGACTCTGACAGAGTCAAACACTATACAATTAAAAAATTCTAACCAAGAGGTTGTTAGCTCTATTAGTTGGGGAGATGTTTCTGGCTCTTTAGTTTCTAACCCTGGAGAAGGAAAAAGTATTAATCGAGATGGAAATGATTGGATAATAGGAGAACCGACTAAAGGGGAAGAAAACACTAAAGAGGAAAGCGATGATAGTGACGAAGAAGACGATGAAGAAGATGAAGATAAGGATAAAGAGAAAGAGAATAACATAATTTTGAAAATATCATCAAAAATAATTATCCCAAAAACTATAATTTCGGGGATTCCATTTCTATTGGGTTCAGAAATAAAGTCAAACAAGGGTGGAACTTATCATGTAGGTAAATTTGTTTGGAATTTTGGTAATGGAGATTCTTATCAATTAAAAGATAGTAGTCCATTTAATTATACTTATGAATATGATGGAGAATATCTATTATCATTATCTTACTATAACAATGTGTTTGATGAACTTCCTGAAGCCAGTGCTAATTTAAAGGTAAAAGTCATTCCTGCTGAAATTTTGATTAGTTCTATTGGGAGCTATCAAAACCCTTATGTAGAGATAGAGAACAAAACCAATTATGACATTCCTTTGTCTGGTTGGATTATAACAGCAGGAAATAAAAATTTTGTTTTTCCAAATGAAACTTTTATCTTAGCAAAGAATAAAATAAAAATTTCTCCTAAAATTACTGGATTTTCCGGAGGAGATATATCTAGGGTTTCCATTACAAGCCCCAATTTAATTATTAATTCAATTTATCCAGCCAAAGAGGTTTCCAATGCTAAGCCAATAACAAGAATTAGCACAAACAATGAGGTTAGTGTAAATAAAAAAGAGGGAAAAATCGCAATGGTAACAACAGAAGAAGAAGCAAAAAAAGTTGAACCAATAAATCTTAATTTACTAACTGCTAGTGCGGGTGGTATTGATTTAGAAAAATCTAAATCAGTCTATCCTTTTGTTGGACTCGGTGTGGTTGTTATTCTCGGGGTTACAAGTTTTTTGCTATTAAAGAAAAAGACTCCCAATGGAGAAAAAGAAGTAAGTGAAGATTTTGATTTAGTTGAATAGATTTTTCTGCTAAAATATATAGGTATATGGATAAACAGAAAAAACTTGATGAACTTAATAATTATTGGCGAGAAAATTGTCAGTGTAAATTAAGACTAGTATCTAAGCAGGCGGTTTTTGGAAATGGTAATCCTGATGGTCAAATAGTTTTTATTGGTGAAGCTCCAGGTAAAAAAGAAGATGAAGAAGGGGTTCCTTTTGTTGGGTCTGCTGGGAAATTCTTATCTGAATTATTGGGCACCATAGGATTAAAGAGAGAAGATGTTTATATTACGAACATTGTTAAATATCGTCCGCCTAACAATAGAGATCCAGAACCAGAAGAAAAAGAAGATTGCAATGAGTGGCTGTTAAATGAACTGAAAATAATTTCTCCAAAATTAATTGTTTTTCTGGGAAGGCATGCAATGTCTAGATTTTTCCCAGAACTTAAAATTTCAGAAGTCCATGGAAAATTATTAATTAAAAAATTTCCCGAGTTTGAAGAGGGGCTAAATTTTTTGCCACTATACCACCCAGCGGCTGCTCTGTATAATGGGGGAATGAGAGAGACTTTAATTAAGGATTTTAAAAAAATTTCTAAGGTGTTAAGTCCCACCTCCTAAAAAAGAAGTGATAACATCACTTCTTTTTTCCCCAAAGCTTCGCTTTGTGCCGGAGGTGGGACTTGGTCACAGGTTTTTTTCTGCTGAAAAAACCCGCGACCCCGCCTCGCGCC
>CAZCND010000038.1:0-4240 GCA_964500195.1 uncultured Candidatus Saccharibacteria bacterium
AACCTGTTCGTGCTCCTTTACCCACAAAGAAATTTTACGTAATGCCTCCAGCCTGTACTTCAGGTCGCGTGTGCATCCGGAATAAAAATATTCCCTTTGAATTGAAACAATATCCGAGGTGATCATATCCTTTAACTTAATAAAAGCTAAAGTTACAATTTTCTCCCAGTAAAATGCCAGACCGCGTCTGGTTATTTATTTGGGAATCCGCCTGTCGCAGATCCTATAGTGCTTATGGCTGCAGTTGTTTTGAACTGTCCCAGAGAGGTGCCTTTTGAATAGGTGCCCGATTCGTAGAATCCGTTCCAGGCCAGTCCGCTAATACTGCCCCCCGAATACAAGGTGTATGTTTCTCCTGAGAACAAAGCAGAACTGCTAAACAGGAGGGTCATGCCCCCCTGGTAGGAACGGGGAAGTTTAAAACCCATAATAAGTGAATTATCGGGAGAAGTAATGCTGAATAACTGGTTGCTTGTGCCTGTGCCCGAGTAGATAAGCGAATACTGCCCGCAGGCCCAAGCAGTCGGCTTGCTTGTCGTTCCTCCTATACCCAAAATGGTTCCGCCGGTGATTGAAAACGTATTATTATCGCAGTCAAACCCCTCTTCCGGAGCAGTAGTTCCAAGGACGACAATTAATCCTCCGGTAACGGTTAAGGTCCCGTTAGAGTCAATTCCGTCGTTATTTGTGCTGTAGCAATATATTTTTCCTCCGTGAATATACAATGCATTTGCAGCATTCATGCAATCATCGTATGAATTTACATCCAGTGTCCCGCCGGTTATACAAAGAATGGTTTTGCTTTCAATTCCTTCGCTCCCTTCCCCTCCGGAAGTCACTACTTGTATATTACCGCCGGTAATGAGCAGAATGCCGTCGCTCTTTATTCCCTTGGCAGATGAATCCAGCGCTTGTGAATAGACATATTGTTTCCCGGTGGTTGTAACATCAAGCGAACCATCTTCTATGATCAGATCTCCGTTACAACTGATCCCTTTGCCTGCTTTTCCGGTGCTTTTGAAAATCAGCCGTGTGCCACTTCCGGTTATCAGGCAGTTGCCGTCACAGTTAATGCAGGCCGGGGATGAAATATCACTTTCATCGGTATCGTACCATGCATCCCCGTTTGTAGTAATAGTTATTATTCCTCCGCTGATTACCGTATTACAGTCACTCTTAATACCCTTGGCCGCTTTGCCGGAGAGTTCCATTGAAACAGTGCCTCCATTAATGATTACATTGCTCGTACTGCTGAACCCTTTTCCCGTGTCCCCTGTTGAAACAACATTAATGATACCATTGTTAACTTTAATGAACGGTTTTACGTCTTCTTCGCTGTCTTCATTGTCTGTTTTGAATCCGTCATCAACGGCTTTTACAGTAACTGTTCCGCCATTTATTCCTATAGACCCTTTGTCTGCCTGTATTCCGTCTCCCGATGCGGTGATATCCAGGGTCCCGTCCTCAACAATTACCCCATCGTTGACATGAAAACCATCCGACGCAGCCCCGGAAACGGTAATGATTCCACTAAACAGGCGAACATAATCGTCGCTGGCAACGGCATGTTTGTTATTTCCCTTTACTGTTAGTCGGCCACCTCCGGAAATCAAGATTTTCCCCTCGTTAAAAAATGTTGCCGAATGATCATATCCGGCGGCATCCTCCAGATAATTGTCGGTGTCGTTGGGAAGAATCAGGTAAATGCGTTTACCTCCGTCTGTATATTCCTGAATGTCAATGGCAGGTCCGGAGTTGTTTCGCAAATTTAAACCGTTAAGCACAATACTGGATTTACTGTCTGTGAATAATCTGAACAATCCTTCCGACGACTCTCCGGAAAGGATGTATTCTGTTTTCTTTGAAGAGTACAGAGTTACTTTTGCCCCTTCAATACTTTGTGAAGAAATAAGCCCGGACGGATCCGAAACGGTAACGGTTGTCCCGGAATATGTGACGGTAACCGTTCCTTTGGCGGAAAAAGAATCCACAATATCCTCATCATTTGCCGCAGAATATCCTTCTGTTTCGTTTATAAGCAGATCCGGTGCAATATCTTCAGACGGATTATTTACTGAAGGAATATATGGCGTCGCATAACGCAGGGTAGTGTCAATATCCTGACCGCTGTTTTCAGTATCTATATCAGAAAAATAACCTTGCCGGCACGATACCGTCAGGTAGACCAGAAGGACAATTTGTCCTAAACAACAAATAATATGCGAAGATGTTCTCATAATTTATACAATAAGGTTGTTCAAATACTCTGTAAAAGCTTCTTTGTATTGTTCTCCAACAGGAATATCCAAAATGTTACCAATCCGGACGCGATTGCGTGATACTTCTGTGATTTTTTGCAAACGAATTATATATGATCTGTGTATCCTCATAAACATATTGGAAGGAAGCCGTTCTTCAATGGATTTCAGACAGGTGAGCGTCATCACGGAATTGTTATCGTCAGTTACGATCCTGGCATATTCATTCTGGCTTTCTATATAAAGGATCTTCTGCAAATCAATGCTGCAGATTTTATAACCCGATTTAACGAATAAAATGCCTAAAACCGGACCTGGAATAGCCGCCGGGCGGGACAGTAAATTAAATTGTGTCATTGCCTTGTTGGCCGCTTTCAGGAAATCTGTGTATTCATAGGGCTTTAAAAGATAATCAATGGCATCTGCCTTAAACCCTTCCACAGCATATTCTGAATAGGCCGTTGTAAAAACAATCATCGGTCTGTTTGGAATCATCTTTACAAAATCGAGTCCGTTCAGATCGGGCATGTTTATATCAATGAATATCAGGTCGATGTTTACCTGAGTAAGCAATGTGATAGCATCCAGTGCATTGGTAAATGACTTTACAAGTTCAAGAAATGGCGTCTTCTCTATGCAGCTTGTCAGCTGAATAAGAGCCAGGGGTTCATCGTCTATGGCAAGGCATCTTATCATATTGAATAAGGAATGGATAATGAAACGTGGTATATTTTATCTGTTTCTTGTGTTTCAAGGCGGTAATGATCTCCAAATAAAAGCCGGAGTCGTTTCTTTACATTATCCAGACCTATGCCTTGTGGTTCCAGATCTGTTGAAATGGCAAAATTGCTATTATTTACTGTAAAGAAAAGTTTCTTTTCTTTTTCGTTAATAACCAGTTCAATATGGATAAATGATGCTTCCTGGTAGCTTACGCCGTGTTTAAATGCATTTTCTACAAATGGGATTAATAACAGAGGTGGAATGCTTATGTGTTCGCGGTCGGCTGTATCCGGAAGATCCAGTTTGATCTCCAGCTGGTCTGTATATCGTAACCGCATGAGTTCAATGTAATGTTCTAAAAATCCTATGATCTTTGGCAATTGCACCAAAGGCCGGTTGGATTCGTACAGCACGTAGCGCATCATTTTTGACAATTCCACAACAGTCCCTTTTGCTTTGGGCACATCAATATCTATAAGAGTATAAATATTATTCAGCGTATTCATGAAAAAATGCGGATTGATCTGATGCTTCAGGTAATCCAGTTCATTACGCAGATTCTGCTTTTCAAGTGATTGTAGTTTCCGGTCGTCGTTGATTGATTTAAAAAGAAGCTTAATTGCCACATTGAATCCAATGATCAGAATGGCTATCAGCAGGTTATTTATCCTGGGGTCCATCCGCCCCGGCATACGTAAGATATTTATTTCGCCTCTTTTTTCCGGGGGCATTGGCCCGTAAAAGAACTCAGGCATATCTTTCCTTATCAGGCGAGGTTCTGCCTCCTCTACAGGTTTGAAAACGGGAGTCGGGTTATAAAAGAAAAAGAAGGTGAAAAGAAAAACGGTAAAAAGAGCGAACAGCCAATACTTTTTTTTGTACAGAAAGAGAGGTAATAGCAGAAAGTTTGTAATACAGAACAAAACAAAAAAAGGTACAACGGACTGCCATTCTTTCAGGATAATGTTCCATTCTGTGATCCCGTGCGTGCTGTACCTCAATAATGGGGTTGAGAAAATGACAATCCAGATGATCAGGTAGATGAGGGTCTCCAGAATACGTTGTTTATTCTCTGTTTTTTCCATAATACAAAAATATCCGAACGCCCGTCTCTATTCAACAAGAATCTGTGAACGGTCCGATTTTGATTGCAGACAGTATATTCTGCCGGGCAGACAGAATTTTTTCAACTGATTCCCATTAAGCGGAAAAACTCGTCTTTGAAAGAGTCGGATATGGGAATGTGAACCTTTCCGAAT
>CAZCND010000039.1:0-4147 GCA_964500195.1 uncultured Candidatus Saccharibacteria bacterium
TGAAGCATATAAATCATCAATAAATTTGAGTGATACAGGAATTTTACAAAGAAATATTATACTTGGTTTTAAAACTTCTTTATTAATTTTTTACTTATTCAAAAGAAAAAAGATATTTATAGATTATGGCGGAGGATTCGGTATTTTTACGAGATTTATGAGAGACATAGGATTTGATTTCTACTGGTATGATCCATATACAAAGAATGAGCTAGCAAGGAGTTTTGATGCTGATTTAAACAAAAAATATGAGATGCTAACCTTCTTTGAAGGTGTTGAGCATCTTCTGAATCCCAAAGAAGATTTTAACAAAATATTTCAACTATCAGATACTATTGTCTTTTCAACAACGTTAGTTCCATCAAAAGTACCTAAGCAAAATGAATGGTGGTATTATTGCTTCGAGCATGGACAGCATATATCTCTTTACACTAAAGAAACTTTTGAGTATATTGCAAAAAAATATTCTTGTAACTTCTATACTGATGGAAAATATTTTCATATGTTTTCAAAAAAGAAAATTTCGAAATTCTCTTTTAGATTCCTGTCTTCTATTATTGGATATCTATTACTTCCTCTAGTATTATTAGTGTGTAGATCAAAAACAGTAACTGATCATAAAAACTTAAAAAATGCAAAATAAAAAATATTGGCTTTATCCAATAATTATAATAATTACGGTATCAATCCTAGGATTATTAAACATACACGGATCTTCTGTTGGTAAATATTATCAGCAACTATTTCCTAATCAAAAAGATTCTGCACTATTATTTGGATCTCCAAGAGCAATAAAAAGTGATCAATATCTCGTAGAGTTACCTAACATAATATCTCAAGATAAAAATAATGAACCTACAATAAATGAAGATTTAGGAGAAGGAACCAACTTAGGAATAAACTCTTATCCTACAAAAAATATTTTTACAATATTTAAACCATCGTTATGGATTTTCTTTATTTCAAATAATACTGAATTTTCTTTTAGCTTTTATTGGTGGAGTAGATTTGCTCTATTAATAATATCTACATATTTGTTAATTCTTCAGTTAACTAATAGAAACTTATTACTCTCTATAGGAGGTTCTCTATTATTTCTCTTTACTCCATTTATTCAATGGTGGGTTCCGGTAGACCCTATAATAACAATATCTTTTGGATTGTTTTGTTTTATTAGATTAATAAAAGAAGAAAATGTGAAAAAGAGAATATTATACGGACTTGGATTATCATATTGGATGATTTCTTTTGCTTTAATACTTTATCCAGCATTTCAGATACCTATGGCATATTCAGCTGCCTTTATTGCACTTGGTGTAATACTAAAAAACAAAAGAACTTTGTTTTCGAATAAAAAGAATCTTATAAAGATATTTTGTATATTAACTGTAGTTGCCACTTGTGTTGGATTATTCTTATTTCTATTTCTAAAAGAATTCGAAGACGTTATAGCAATTACATCAAATACTGTATATCCCGGTTCTAGATTCATATCTGCTGGTGGAGGATCAATATATCATTTACTAAATGGCTTTTACAACATATTAATGCAAAAAGATTCTAACGGTGCACCATTTGGAAATCAATGTGAGGCATCTAATTTCTTTATGTTATATGTACCTTTAATATTTTGGGTAATATATAAGAATATATCTCGATATAAAAAGAAATTACCTGTAGATTGGTTAGGAATATCAATGTCATTAGTATTAATCTTCCTAACTGCATGGTATCTATTTCCATTGCCAGATTTAGTATCAAAATATACAGCTATGTATATGGTATTACCTCAAAGAGTATTTATTGGAATTGGTTTTACTAACTATATTTTAATATTGTATGTGCTAAGTAAAAACATATATATTCTAAACAAAAGAAGTATAATAGAGTGGCTATTAATGATAATACTGATTGCTTCCTTCGGATTATTAATGTATTTTACAGGAAAAGATCTTTATAATTCTAATCCAGACTCTTTTGTATGGCCTTCAATTATATCTGCAAATATAAAAATATTATTAGTTGTTATACTGGCACCTTTATTATTTTTCTTTTTAATTAGAGGATATAGAAAAATATTTATAACCATATTTATTATGTTTGGTTTTGTATCTACAGCACTTATTAATCCGATATACCAAGGTTTAGATGTTTTGATAGATACTGATTTAGCTAATTACATAGAAGATACAAGCAGTAAAGACGATTCTAAATGGATAGTATATGGTAATCATTATTTTGCCCAATATGCTCTGGCAAATAATGCCAGCATAATAAATGGAGTACATCCCTACCCGCAATTTAAAATTTGGGAGATATTAGATCCCGAAGGGAAATATGTTAATTTATACAACAGATATGCACACATATCCGTATCTGAGTATGAAGAAGGAGAAGAAATGATAGTTTTAACAGCTATGGATGCTATTGACATAAATATAGATCCATGTGATGAGAAATTAAAACAGCTTAAAATTAAATACATACTTTCTACGGATAAGCTAGAAAATACTTGTCTCAATTTAAAGAAAGAATTTGAGGATTACAATATATTTATCTATATGCTCAACCAATAATAACTATGTCGTTTATTTTGTTATATTCATAGAATATATTCTGATTTTTATTACTTGTGTTACTAATTTCTTCTTTTCTGTAATATCTACAAAATATACCGTATACCATTTCAAATAGTATATATATTAAAAAAAGAGATAAAGTAATAATTCGAAAATATTTATTTCTGATAAATTTTCTAAGTAAACCTGCACACAAAATTATAATATATGGGAAAAATACTAAGAAATACCTTCCTTGAACCCCCCAAATATAATCACTTCCTACTTCATCTACAAGAAGATAAAAACCTAAAAATATAGCACCTATTGATAAGAATAACATTACAATAGTTACTACCGAATTCCATAAAAACTTTTTAAAAAATTTATCCTTAGATACATAATAAATTAGAAAACCAACAAAAATAGTGTACATGGTATAAAAAAATGGTAAGAAAGAATAATCTAACCAACCAAAATTTCCTATAAAACTAGATATATAAAAATGGCCATATTTAAGAATAGTTTCTTTTACTAAGATTAAAACATAGTTATAATCTTTTAATAATTCTAATTGCGAAGAAGGATTAGGACCTACATCAGAATATGAAACTCCTGTTGTGGCAAACACTTTTTGATATAACAAAACAGAACCGACATACAAACAAAATACCAAAAATGATATTAACATATATTTCTTGAAATTTTTATTTATTTTTTTCCAAGGTATCAAGAAATATACTAATGATACAAAATAGTACCCATTTTTTGCACTTAGAAATATAATCATTAATATCACAAATAAGACTAAATCTCTTTTTTTTATATTAGTATTGAGAACAAAACTAACATTTAATGCAAAAATCATAGGTATTACTGCTAAAGGAAGATAATCATATCCTATTGCTGAGGCTTGGTGTAAAACCATAGGTGTAAGAGCATAGAATATAATTATTAAACGTAATCTAGAATTCCTTATCTTTCTATATGACCATATAATTGCTATAAAAAATAATATAAATGCAAATAATCGGCATAAAAAGAAACCAAGCAATAATGATTTAAACATATCACCTATGAGCAACGGCAATATAAATATAATGTATGAGAATGCAGGTAAGACACAAAATTGACTCCAATTTATAGTATCCATACCATTTAAGCCATCATCTGAAGAAAGAATTTCTTGAATAGATGTTTTTGCATCATAATCATAGGCTATTTCTGTGGCCTCACTTTTATATATAAAATCATTATATTTTCGTGGTATTACAAAACTTTCTACACCATCATTCATAGTACAAGTCAATTGAGCTTTAGATAATGTTACAGCTCTTAAATAATGCGTGTTTTCATCAGCTTTCTGGAAAGGAGGTACACAAAAAGTCCAAATCAAGCCAAATACAAAGATAGAAAAGAAAATTATAATTTCAACTAAATTTTTATTTTTAATAAAATTTCTTATCTTCACGTGACAAGAATGGTTATAAATTAAGTTGTTCTCATCCTAAAATCTTCATGAGCATAAGATAAATTATCATTGTAAAAAGGATCTGTCCCACCCATATATTCAATATATTGTGGCCATT
>CAZCND010000040.1:0-3920 GCA_964500195.1 uncultured Candidatus Saccharibacteria bacterium
TCTCTAAAACCTCAGGAGAAATTTTAATAGACCTAGTTAAAGCTAAAAAAGAAGCCCCGCTATTTTATATGTCTTATACTAATTTTATTAAATATTTAGTTATTCACGGTATGCTTCATTTGAAAGGATTTGAACATAGTAGTACAATGGAGAAACAAGAAGAAAAATATTTAAAAATTTTTTCTTAAATTATTTTTATGACTAAGGGTAATTTTACATGTGGAATAGATGTAGGCTCAAACCTTACAAAAGTGGTTGTTGTTGGTTTTGATAGTCACAAAAAAGAAAAAACTATTTTGGCTACAGGATCAGCCGAAACAAACGGAATGAGATTGGGCTATGTGTCCGATGTTGACGCTGTTGCCATGTCTATAAAAAAAGCTGTATCTTCTGCGGAAAAAACACTAGGACAAAAAATTAAAAGGGCTTATGTTTCAATTGAAGGAATTAGCTTAAGCTCTTCTTTATCTTCTGGTTCTGTAATAATCTCTAAAGCAGACAAAGAAATTACATCTTTGGATGTTTCTAATGTTTTAGCTAATAGTGAAGAAAATTTAGATATCCCAAATAGAAGAGTAATCCATTCTTTTCCTTTGTCTTATAAATTAGATGGTAAAGAAATATATGCTCGCCCTGAAGGATTAAGAGGTATTAAACTTGAAGTAAAAAGTCTTTTCATCACATGTCTTAAACAAAACATAGATGATCTTGCTACTGCTTTTGCTTTGGCTAAAATAAATATTGAAGAAATAATAGCTTCACCTGTCGCTACCAGTAACATTCTTTTAAATAACAAACAAAAAATGGCTGGCTGTGTTTTGGTTGATATTGGTTATGACACTATTTCAAGTATTGTTTATGAAAACAGCCTTCCTGTTTCCTTACAAGTTTTTCCGCTAGGGGGAATGTACATAACTAAAGATATAGCCTTGGGTTTAAAAATTTCTTTAGAAGAAGCAGAGATGATAAAAATGGGTACAGTTGTTGGAGGTAACTATTCAGAAAAAAAAGTAATTGATATTATAGAAGCCAGACTAGAAGACATGTTTGAACTAATTGATAGTCAATTAAAAAAGATAAAAAGAAACGAATTACTTCCAGCAGGAATTGTTTTAACAGGAGGTAGCTCCCTAATTTCTAATATAGAAGAAATTGCTCGACAACAATTAAAGTTACCAACTAAAATAGGCCCTAGCAACCCAAACATATTAAATAAATATAAAATTCGAGATAATTCTTGGTACACAGCTCTTAGTCTTGCTTTAACAGATGGTGAAGATTATTTGGATTCTCTATCTAATCTAAAAAGTAATCAAAACATAAAAGAAGTTAAGGGTTTTATTAAGTCCCTTTTCTCTCAACTACTCCCGTAACCCACAAACGAAAACACACAAGGAACATTTTGTCAAATGTTTCTTTTTTTTGTATTTCTGCTATGATGTAAGTAATAAATTTATTATTAATAAGCAGGACGAAAGTCTTTTAAAAATATGCCCAAATTAAATCCAGAAATTGAATCATTCGCAAGAATTAAGGTTATCGGAATTGGTGGTTCTGGAAAAAATGCCCTAAACCACATGATAAATTCCAAAGTTAAAGGAGTTGAATTTATCGCCATGAACACCGATACTCAAGACTTGCATAATTCCCAAGCTGAGAAAAAAGTTCACTTAGGAAAAAATTTAACTAAAGGTCTAGGAGCTGGAATGAATCCAGAAGTTGGTCGTCGCGCAGCAGAAGAAACGAAAGCTGAAATTCAAGATGTTATCAAAGGAGCTGACATGATATTTATTGCTTGTGGAATGGGAGGAGGTACAGGAACAGGAGCTGCCCCTATTGTTGCTCAAGCTGCTAGAGAACAAGGAATATTGACTGTGGCGGTTGTCACCAAACCATTCTCTTTTGAAGGTAACCAAAGAATGAAATTGGCCGACCTTGGTCTTGCAGAATTAGAAAAAGAAGTTGATGCCATTTTGATTATCCCTAACGATAGACTTATTGCGATTTCCGAAAAAGAAGTTGGTTTTAGGGAAGCTTTCGCTATGTGTGATGAAGTTTTGAAACAAGCTGTTGAAGGAATATCTGAGCTTATAACTACTCCCGGAATGATCAATGTTGATTTCGCCGATATTAAAGCAGTTATGTATGATGCGGGAAGTGCATTAATGGGAGTCGGAATTGCCGCAGGTGAAGGAAGAGCCGAAAAAGCTGCACTCTCTGCTATTAATTCCCCTCTCCTTGATTTATCAATCTCTGGTGCAAGAGGAGTTTTGTTTGCTATTTCTGGAGGAGAAGATTTAACCATTCATGAAATACAACAGGCCGCTAAAATCATAACTGAATCTATAGATAAAGATGCTAAGGTAATATTTGGGACAATTCAAGATGAAAAACTAAAGAAAGGGGAAATGAAAGTTACAGTTATTGCTACTGGATTCCCTACTGACATGCCAAAGCGTTCTTTATTTCAAATAAATCAAAAGAAAGAAGAGGTAGCCAGTGTTGAAAAGGAAGAAAAAGAAGTTAAAAATGAAGGATCTGAATACATTAAGAAAAATGATAAAAACAAGGAGGTAGAAGACGATTTGTTTATTGATGATACAGATGAGTGGAGCACAGTCCCTGCTTTCTTAAGAAGAAATAAAAAATAATTCTTAATTAAAAAACTTCTCAGAAATGAGAAGTTTTTTAATATTTATTTTTGTGATAATATTGAAAGTATGTACGATTTAATTATTTTAGGCGGAGGACCCGCAGGTTGTGGAGCAGCAGTTTACTCTGCTCGTAAATTATTAAAAACAGCTATTATTACTAAAAACTTTGGTGGACAGTCAACTGTCTCGGACACTATTTATAACTGGATAGGAACAAAAGAAATATCCGGAAATGATTTAGCTAAAAACTTAGAAGAACATGTCAGAAGTTATAGTGGTGGATTTTTAGATATTATAGAAGGATACAATATAGAAAAGATAGAAAAAGAAAATGAACATTTTATAGTTAAGACAAACAAGCAAGAATATAAATCAAGGGCAGTTATTGTAGCCACAGGGAGTGGTAGGAGAAAGCTAGCAGTAGAAGGCTCTGATACTTTCGAAAACAAAGGTATAACTTATTGTGCCACTTGCGATGGCCCTCTATTTTCACAAATGGATGTAGCTGTTGTTGGTGGTGGTAATGCTGGATTTGAGACAGCAATGCAACTCCTTGCCTATTGTAAAAGTGTTACCTTGTTAGAAACTGGAGATTCAATGAGGGCTGATAAAATTACAGTGGATAAAGTTAAAGCTTATCCTAATTTTCAATGTTTTAATAATGTAGAATTAATCAAAATTGAAGGTGGTAAATTTGTAGAATCTATAAAATATAAAGATAAGATTACAAGTGAAGAAAAAACAATCCAAGTTGGTGGTATTTTTGTAGAAATAGGACAAACACCAAATACCCTATTTGTTAAAGATTTAGTAGAATTGAACGGACAAGGAAAAATAGTTGTTGACCCTGTTACCCAAAAAACTTCGGTGGATGGTATATGGGCCGCCGGCGATTGCACAGACGGGAGATACAATCAAAACAATATCGCTGTCGGTGATGCCGTCAAAGCTCTTGAAGATGTATATATTTGGTTAAAAAATAATCGGTAAACAAAATTTACCGAAATGGCGCGATCGCGCGAAATAGGTAAAAATAGAATTACCCAGCATATCCATACTGGGTTCTTTTATTTTTTGTGCACGATACAGGATTCTCGACCTACCGTCGCGGGTGCTTTTCCATCTCGCTTCGCTCGCACGGAAAAGCCTTTCGAATCCTGTCGCTCGTGAAGCAGTTCACGAGCTATCGTACCCAAAAATTATTAGCATAATTTTTGTGCACGATACAGGATTCTCGACCTACCGTCGCGGGTGCTTTTCCATCTC
>CAZCND010000041.1:0-3733 GCA_964500195.1 uncultured Candidatus Saccharibacteria bacterium
TTTCCTGTGTATTCGAATTTCTCCGGGGCATCATAGCCCAACATCTTGCAGATCCTTTCTATGGCGGCAAGCTTACTATAAAGCTCCAGTTCAGTGCCGTTATTGCCTTGCTTGACGCTTTTAATGGCCTTGATCTGCCTTTCATTCAGTTTTTTAAAAGATGTAAACTTGAGCCGGCCTCCCGTTAAATTCGCATAGTCGGTAGCCTTGGCATCAACCATACACTCCAGCTCAAAAAGTATCCTTTCTCGGGAGAGGTTACTTCTGTACTGCGACTGGGCTTGCAGCTCTTTTATCCTTGCCGTAATCTTGCCGTTATTTAATACCTCTATTGCTTTGCGATTTACCGTCTCATTCTTCATGTTTTCGCAGCAGTAGGCAAAGCGATACGCCTCGGATGCATTCCCGCATTCGAGGTATTTGTTTATGAACTTCTGTTGTTTAACGGTCAGCTTTTGCTCCATAATTCGCCTTTCGGCAAATTTTGCAAGCAATTACAAGATAGAAGGTACGTTCGTGCACCAGATATGCACTAGATATGCACCTCTGACCTATTCTGTTAGAAAAGACATCACCTGTGCTACCATTCGCCGGATCTTGAGGTACATGTTATCCCCTGTGGAAGCCAGATCGTCTGCACGTTTTTTACTTCGGATAGCGACCGTACGGTCCCGGTTGATCATCCGGCCTATTTCACGGAAGGTATAGCCGCTCGAGCGTAGGACATCTACTATTGCCAGGCGGAGAAACACCAGCTCGGTGCTTCTCTGGGATCCGTAGATATCCGAAGTGGTAAACCCACTGCTTACCGCTACCTGTTGAATGGCCGTTTCAATGCGTTGTGTTGTTTCCTCCATATCAGTTTATTTCCCCGGTGAGACTGGGCAAATTTACAAAATATGTATCAATTACAGACATGTCGGGTAAGAAAATATAAATCAACAGGATAAATGTGTCAAATTCAAAATCACAAGTATAACGAAGGGAATAATTCTCTACTTTTGAATAAGTTCCAATTCAGGTTCCTATAAACGTTCCATCTGACGTCCCAAACGATCCTTTTTGCATCCAGAATTGATCCAAAAATAATGTACCTCAGTAATTCGTCTAACCAATAATTATTTTAAAACCAGAGACCAACAAGCAAACTAGGCAAAATAGTTAACCCAAATAAAATAATAAAGTCTTAATATATCAAATTATGAGAAAAATTTATTTATTCGCCTGTTTATCACTTTTTGTCGTGCTATGTAGTGGTCAAATGAAAGAAAAATCAAAAATTTTGGATTCTGGTAAAATAGAAAACAACACTTACTTTAATTCATTTTTCAATTTTAAAATGGTCCTTCCATATAATTGGATTCTTCAATCACAAAATGAAATTGAAGACACATTTATTGAGGGTGCAAACACGGTGCTTGGCGGTAATTCTTCTCTTAAATCTACTGCGGAAGCAGCTATAGCTGAATCGGCAGTATTAGTATCTTTATATAATTCTGATATAGAAACAAATGGAATGATTCGGGTTATTGTTTATAATGTAAAAAACTTTCCAAAGATAAAAACAGGAAATGATTATTTATTTTATACAAGGCAACTATTTGAGCAATATCCGATTGATGCAACATTTTCTGAATCAAGCCGTGAAACTATCGATGGCATAGTTTTTTACAAAATGAATATATCAGTAAAATATCCTGAATTTGACCTAGAAATGGAAGAAATATGCTACTCAACAGTATTAAATAATTATTGCTTTAATATTATGGGAACATACATATACGATGATCAAAAAAATGAAATCTTAAAATCTATCCGATCTGTTAAATTCTAGAATTAATAAGTATTTGAACTGACAATACAGAGAATATTTTGATTAAAATAATCCCCGGATTAGGCAAACCTGGTCCGGGGAATTTGTGTTTTGATCTTTGAATATTATTTTATATAATTCTATTCAAAAAGTTAATTGAATGACATTAAACAATTGTATATCAAGATATAGCTATCGTTCCTAAAATCCGTTTTTTTGAATTATTTGAAATACCCTTCCACCCCACCCGTGTCAATCCTGTAGTTGCTATACTTCTGCTTTCTAAACATAACATACTCCTCGATCGGCATTGGCTGGTACTTCTGACAGGAGAGTTCCTCCTTTTGATCTTCCGACATTGAGAGACACTCCGGGCAGGCGTTATGATATTGGCAGCTATTGCAGGTTCGTTCCATTCTCTTGAAAATATTTGTTTTTCGTTTCGATCAGGGCGATATCTCCGACATATTTAATCATTGCTCTTTCCCTTGATGATAGATTTGATTTCTTCAACAATATCTCAAGATATAAGAGTGGGTATTTATCGGCTGTAATAATGCCTTTTTCTTCAAGAGAATCAACCGATGACCTCTTTAGCCTCAATGCCTTTGCATTAGAAAGAGCAGCGCTCCGCTTAAGCTGAATTCCCAATAACTGCCTTTTCACACTTACCAGAAAGCCAGGGTGTTTTATGATATCAAGTATTTTTGTCCCTTCCATTTTCGTCTTAATTGATTTATTTTTTCGTATAACTATATCCGCCGAACACCAGCGTTGAATAGCTGGGAATATCTATGCTTATCGTATCAAACCGCCCGGAACCCATGAAGGAAGCACTATACAGGTGCTTCCCGTCCTCAGAAACACGGTAGCAGTAGAATGTAGGCCAGTTGCTGTAATAAATTACATTGTATTGTCCGTGTGCTAAAACCTCGGTACCGTTGAACAGGCGTTTTGGTCGAAGTGTTTTTTCCGCCTCGTAGAAGTTGAGCCTTACCCGGCCACTTTCATTCTCACGGTAGAATTGTGCATTAGACACATAGTTGAGAACACGCTGCTGAGCAGGGGTGGTGGAAGGACATTCGAACTTTGTACAGGCTGCAAGGACAGCGAAAAGGAGTATTGAAGATAAGCGTTTCATGTTTTTTTTGTTTCTAAAATAGCACTTGCCCCAAGGGAGCGTGAAAAGTCCCCGGATTTCTGCTGATTTTAGCCCTATGGGGCTATTTTATTGGTTTCATTGTGTTATTGATTATATTTTTAAGTTGGCGGTAATGCTAAAAAGCAGACAGCCAAATGCGTTTTTTTAATCTATCGAGATGTCCATTTGCATCACTTAGCATTGATTCTAAATGGTTTCTGTGATTTTCAATAATACGCTCAAGCTCTTCCTTAGTTTGTGCTGAATCTATTTCAGCACTATCGAGTAAACTACCACCGTATAAATCACGATAGTTTTTCATTTCTGTTTTTATTGATTTTAAATTCATATTAATTAAAATTAAATTGTTATCCTGGCTAATCTCCATGCCATCACCGGGCCAATTCTCCAGCCCCACAATCTTTGGTACATGGTTGGTTTGTCTATTCCTTCGTACCAGCATGGAGTGCCTAAAAAGGCAAAGAATATGCGTAAAAATCGAACTGTATTCATCCCTGTATTGATTTGATTATTAGTATAGCGCAAATAGTTCCTATCGTCCACGCAACAAGAGCGAAAACAGTGTCGAACAGGAGTCTTTGAAGTCGTTTGTTTTTCATAGTCATCCTGTTTTTATCGTCTGTATGATTCGGTTATAACCCGGTAGGCATCCCTCATTTCCTGATTGGTTCGCTTCATCCACCTGGTCATCTCCTTAAAGTACTCGGCGTTGGTGATCTTGTGTGATCTGGGAGTGACAGCTATCACTTCAATTTCGT
>CAZCND010000042.1:0-3314 GCA_964500195.1 uncultured Candidatus Saccharibacteria bacterium
ATTACTTCTATCATCTTAAAATTTTTTCAACTTTATCTAATCTTCTAATATGTCTCTCTTCTCTTAAAAAAGGTGTCTCGATAAAAGTTCTAACGGCCTCTTTAGCTTCGTCTAGATTTATAAAACGAGCACCTAGAGAAAGAACATTGGCTGAGTTGTGCTCTTTTGACAATCTTACAATATCTAAACTTCCTCCATAATAGACAGCGGAACGGATACCAATAATTTTATTAGCTGTAATTGCTTCTCCTTGTCCACTACCACCTAAGACAATTCCAAGACTTCTTGTGTTTAAGGAAACAGCTTTTGCTACAGGAATAACGAAGTCTGGATAATCGTCTTTTGGGTCCAATCTAAACGCCCCGAAATCTTCCACCTCGTGTCCCTCGGTCTCTAAAATTTTTTTTAATTCTTCTTTCAGTTCAAAACCAGCATGATCCGCCCCTATATATATTTTCATAATTATATTATACCAAAAATGAGATTAAAATTGAAATTTAAAAACCCCCTTCTTTTTAAGGGGGTTTTTAAAGAGTCTACTTACTTTATCGTTTTAGCTGTTTTTAAAACATGATCTATCAAAGTATTTGTATATCCCATCTCGTTATCATACCAACCCAAGACTTTAACTAAATTACCACCGACAACTCTGGTCATTTCTAGGTCGGCAATACAAGCATGACTTTCTCCTAATATGTCTGAAGAAACAATTGGTTCATTTGTGGCTCGGAATAATTTTTGCCATCTTGGATCAGAATTGGCTTTTTCTAAAATGCCATTTACTTCCTCTTTGGTTGTTTCTCTTTTGGCGATGAATGTTATATCTACAATAGAGCCACAGACTACAGGAACTCTAATAGATATTCCATCAAACAAACCAGTCAAAGATGGAAAAGCTTTTGTGACTGCTATAGCTGCACCCGTCGAAGAAGGAATAATATTTTGAGCTGCCGCTCTCCCCTCTCTTAAATCTTTTTTGCTTGGTCCATCAACTATTGCTTGTGTGGCAGTATATCCATGAACTGTGTTTAAAATAGCTTTTTCTACTCCAATAGCTTCATCTAAAATAGATATTAGAGGACCAGCAGCGTTTGTGGTGCAAGAAGCATTAGAGGTAATATCTGTTGTTCCAAATTTTTCTTCGTTTATACCAAGTAGTATTGTTTCCCCTTTTGTTTCGCCATCCCCCTTGGCGGGAGCAGAAATAACTACCTTTTTAGCTCCACAATCTAAATGAAATTTAGCTTTATCAAACGAGGTAAATAATCCAGTAGATTCAACCACAACATCAATATCTAAATCTTTCCATGGTAATTTAGTGGTATCTTTTTCAGAAATAAATTTAACCTTCCTACCATCTATATTAAAAGAATCACCATCTATTTCTATTTTGTGATTCCAGTTTCCATAGACAGTATCATAACGAAGAAGATAAGCGAGACTCTCCATAGAGCCAAGATCATTAGCGACGACAATTTCCATGTCATCTCTATCCCAAGCTATTTTAAGAAAAGCTCGACCAATCCTACCAAAACCATTAATTGCTACACGAATTTTTTTGTTTGTATCCATAATGTTTGTATTATAGCACTAGCTAAAAGCTAAGCAAAAAATTAGTAATTCGACTATTAAATTAACTCTTTTAATAATTTTAAAGCCAATTGTGGGTTGGCACTACCACTGGTCTCTTTCATAACTTGTCCAACTAAAGACATAATAGCGTTTTCTTTTCCGGATTTATATGTTTCTATTATTTTGGGGTTGGTTTCTATAATTTTTAATATAATTTCTTTCAACTCTCCTTCGTTATTTTTTTGCAATAAATCTTTGGCTTTAGCTATTTCCATTGGAGAATTGTCTTCTATCACTATCATAGCTAGTATATCTTTAGCTGAACGAGAAGAAATCTGGTTTTGGCTAATCATTTCTATGAGCTCCACAAAGTTATTAATTTCTGGAAGTTTGATGTCTAAGTTTGTTTTCTTTAGTCCTAAGAAGTCGGAAGTAATATAATTGGAAGCAATTTTAATTTTTTCTTTACCTTTCAATTTTAAAGCAACCATTTCAAACCAACGACCAAGTTCCTCATCATTGATGAAACTTTCTATATCTTCATCTTTTAACTCATAATCATTCTTATATCTAATTCTTTTATCTTTGGGTAATTCTGGTAGATTTTTTTTGATATCATCTATGTCAAAAATTTTGCTTAAGAAAAGTTTAGGTAAATCTGGGTCTGGAAAATATCTGTAATCGTTGGCATTTTCTTTTTTTCTTTGAGAAAATGTTTGTTGCTTGCTTTCATCCCAACCACGAGTCTCTTGAACTATCTCATCACCTTTTCCTGCTTCCAAAAGCGAAGTCATCCTTTCTATCTCATACAAAGCTGCTCTTTCCACAGCCCGAAAAGAGTTTATATTTTTAACTTCAACTTTTGTGCCCAATTTTTCTGGATTATCTGAAACAGAAATGTTTAACTCAACCCTCATTTGCCCCTTCTCCATATTAGCCTCTGAAACATCTAAATATCTAAGTAATAACTGTAATTCTTTTCCAAAATCACCAGCTTCCTTGGCGCTATGAATAACTGGTTCGGTGACAAGCTCCATCAATGGAACTCCGGCTCGATTAAAATCAACTAAAGAATAGTTTCCACGGTCGTGTTTTGAAGTAGCCGTATCTTCTTCTAAGTGAACTCTGGTTATTTTTACTCCGTTTAATTCTCCCCCGAGAACAATCGGATTTTTGTATTGAGAAATTTGATAGGCCTTAGGTATGTCTGGGTAGAAATAATTTTTACGATCAAATTCAGTGAAATCTGCTATTTTAGAACCAAGAGCTAAACCCACCTTAATAACACTCAAAATTGCTTGTTTATTAATGACTGGTAACGTCCCCGGTTGAGCAGTACAAACTTCACAAATATTGGTATTTGGAATCTTTTCATCTGGGTTATTTGGACATCCACAAAACATCTTGGATTTTGTTTTTAACTCGGCGTGAATTTCTAGTCCAATTGTTGTATAATATGTTTTAGACATAAAAGAAGTATAGCAAAATTTGTCTTTTTTGAAAAATTATGCAATTATAATATTGTTTAAATGTTGTTTTTAAAAGATAAATACTTTTCATTTGCCCGAGTGGATTAAACATAAACTGCTTTATGTTTAATCCGACTGAAAGGAGGAGGCCGACACGAGGGCAAATTGAATTCTGAAAAATACGAAGTATATTTTTCATTTGCCCGAGTGGATAAAATATAAACTGCTTTATGTTTAATCCGACTGAAAGGAGGAGGCCGACACGAGGGCAAA
>CAZCND010000042.1:3414-3478 GCA_964500195.1 uncultured Candidatus Saccharibacteria bacterium
TTGAATTCTGAAAAATACGAAGTATATTTTTCATTTGCCCGAGTGGCGGAATAGGTATACGCGC
>CAZCND010000043.1:0-3275 GCA_964500195.1 uncultured Candidatus Saccharibacteria bacterium
GCTGGTCTAAAATATTTTTTATCAACTCTTACAACTATTTCTTTAGTTTTTTTATCTATACCAACCTCATTAAATCCTTTCCCTCTCCAAATTATTTCTTTTCCTACATACTTGAAAGACTCTACTATAAATTCTCTGACTGAATGAGTCTCTCCTGTAGCTATAACATAATCATCTGGCTTTTCCTTCTGCATCATTAGCCACATAGCTTCAACATAGTCTCCAGCAAAGCCCCAATCTCTCTTAGAATCCATATTACCAATATAGAGACATTTTTCCTTACCTAACTTTATGTTAGCTACTGCTCTAGTTATTTTTCTAGTAACAAAAGTTTTACCTCTTCTTGGAGATTCATGATTAAAGAGAATACCATTACATGTGAACATATTATAACTTTCTCTGTAATTTTTTGTTATCCAATAACCAAAAACCTTAGCACATCCATATGGAGACCTAGGATAGAAAGGAGTTGTTTCTTTCTGGGGTGTTTCTTGTACTTTACCAAACATTTCACTCGAACTTGCTTGATAGAATTTAGCATCTGGTTTGTAATTTCTAAGAGATTCTAATATTCTTAGTGTTCCTAAACCAACCACATCTGCTGTATATTCTGGAATTTCAAAACTAACTGCTACATGACTTTGAGCACCAAGATTATATATTTCATCAGGCTGCGTTTGTATTATGATTCTATCCAATACAGAAGAAGAAACTAAATCACCAAAATGTAAAAATAGATGATTATCTTTATTGTGAGGATCCTGGTAAACATCATCTATTCTTTGGGTATTAAAGTTACTAGCTTTCCTAATTATTCCATGTACATCATATCCTTTATTTAAAAGTAACTCCGTAAGATACGAACCATCTTGGCCGGTTATTCCTGTAATTAAAGCAACTGGTCTTTTTTTCATATATGGAGAAATAAAATTAGTTATTTAATTGTTAAATATTTTACTATAATAATTTATATCAAAAGATTTACCATCAACTAAAAAAGATTTTATTTTCATTTTACTACCTGCTTCCAAATCCGATTCTTTGTCTCCAAATAAATATGATTTGTTCACATCTATACTAAATTCTACTATAGCCTTCTCTAACAATCCAGTTTTAGGTTTTCTACAATTACATTCTATTTTATACTTTCCTATACCCTCTGTTGGATGATGTGGGCAATAATAAAAAGAATTTATATGAGCACCTAATTTTTTCAGACATTCATTTATATATTCATGAAGTATCTTAACATCTTCTTCTCTATAGTAACCTCTTGCAACTCCAGCCTGATTAGTAATAACTATAACCAAATATCCTAATTCATTCCATTTCCTTATAGCTTCTGGCATACCTTTAATAAATTCAAAATCCTCAATCCTATAAAGGTAGTTTTTTTCAATATTCAAAGTCCCATCTCTATCTAAAAAAATAGCTTTATTCATTAGTAATAACATTTTGTAAGTTAGAGAAATTTTTCTGCGTTTTATAATAATCTTCTGGTATACCAATATCTATAAAATACCCATCACTAAGAAAAGAATACTTATTTAAATTTAAACCTTCATTTTCTAATATATCTTTTTCAAAAGAAAACCTTTTCTTATCAACATTTCTAAAGATACTTTTATTTATTATGTACATACCTCCACTTATTAATCCTAATTCGGTATATTTTTTTTCTTGTATGGATATTATCTTATCATCATTAGAATTTACTAATATAGATCCATACCTGTCAAATTTGTACATTTTCTTAGTCGCTATAGTAATATCCGATTTCTTCTCTCTATGAAATTTCTCCATCTTCTCTAAATCTACATAAAAAAAAGTATCACCATTTAAAACACAATAATCATTTTCTGAGGAATCACCAATAGCCTTTTTCATAGCCCCTCCTGTCCCTAAAGGTTCATTTTCTTCAGAATAACTTAAATTAATTCTGGAATATTTATCACCATAATGATTCATAATTACATCTTTTTTGTATCCTACTGCTATCGTAATCTCATATATTTTATTCTTTTCTAAATAATCCAATATATAATCAAGAAATGGCCTATTATTAACTGGAGCCATTGGCTTAGGTACATCTTTAACAATATGAGATAATCTAGTTCCTAAGCCACCAGCAAGTATTATAGCTTTCATTCAGAATATAATTCTTTTCAAAATTTAATATACTATCCAAGATTCTGTTCCTTTTTCTACAAGATTAGCATTTAGAACTTTGCCCCCTTTTTTTTCTAGTAATTTTATTAGACTATATTTTTTACTAGGATCTACTACAATCATCATAAATCCACCTCCTCCTGCTCCAGATATTTTAGCAGCCTTAGCACCATTTCTAATCACATAATCATAAAGCTTATCTATTTCATTATTACTTATTACTGAAGATACTTTCTTCTTAGCTTCCCATCCTTTATTAAGACAAGATGCGAACAAATCCAAATCTCCCATTAATATAGCCTCTTTCATCTTCAGTGCACTTTGTTTCAATTCTAACATAGCTTTAATACTACTAGAGTCATCTTTCTCTGCATTCTGTATTTGTTCTTTAATTATCTTCGCACTATCTCTAGATGCTCCCATATAATACAAAATTATAGAATTCTCTAACTCATTCTTTATCCAATCTTTTACCCGAAGAGGATTAACTATTACCTTTCCATCTTTATGGAATTCCATGAAATTTAGCCCTCCAAAAGTTGCAGCATATTGATCCTGCATACCACCAGATAATCCTAAGTCTATTCTTTCTATCTCGTATGCTAATTTAGCTATATCATATTCTCCCAAAGGAAGGTTTAGCCATTCTGTATAAGCCTTTATCTGAGCTACTACCATAGTAGAAGAAGAACCTAAACCAGAACCAGCAGGAACATCTGAATATGTAGTCATATTAAAGGATAGAGACTTTCCATTATTAAAATCTTTCACTATCCTGTTGTATATACCCTTATGAAGAATCAAAGTTTCATCTATTTCTATTTCGGAGAGACTATTACATTCAAATTTTTCATTTCTGTCTGAAGCTAAAAAAGATATTTTATTAATTTTAGTAGGTTCTATAGTGCAATATACAGACAAATTAGTTGTAACATTTAGTACATATCCTCCATATTTTTTAAAAAACGCATATACATCTGTACCGCCACCTGCTAATCCTAATCGAAGAGGAGCTCTTGATCTTACTACCATTTTAACTGCTATTAAGTTAAATTTTATATCCAAAATCTGTCTTTAATACCTCTTTTACTCCATCCTCAAAACCT
>CAZCND010000044.1:0-2811 GCA_964500195.1 uncultured Candidatus Saccharibacteria bacterium
TTGCAGAGATTTCAAAGAGAGCCTTATCGACCATAGAGATGCCATTTCCTCCATCTGTCACAGAACAAACCAAAATCGCCGAAATCCTTTCGACGGTGGACCGGGCGATTGAGGAGACTGAGGCGTTGATTGCCAAGCAGCAGCGCATCAAAACCGGCCTGATGCAAGACCTTCTCACCTGCGGCATCGACGAACACGGCAACCTCCGCACCGAACAAACCCACAAATTCAAAGACTCCCCCCTGGGCAGAATTCCGGTGGAGTGGGAAGTGAAAGCTTTGGATAGCTGCGTTAGAAATGATGGGCCTATTTGCTATGGAATACTTATGCCTGGAACAGGCTATGATAATGGCGTTCCAGTAATAAAAGTAAAGGATGTTGTTGGTGGGAAGATTCACCAAGACAATTTGCTTCTTACCGACCCCAAAATCGATAATCAGTACAAACGTTCGAAGCTCCGCAGCGGCGATCTTTTGATAACTATTCGAGGGACAACTGGAAGGGTAGCCATTGTGCCGGAAGAGCTAGATGGCTCCAACATAACGCAAGATACTGCTCGAATCAGATTGAAAGAAGAATATTCCAATATTTATTTCTACTTTCTTTTGCAATCGATGCATGTTCAAGACCAAGTTTCACTTCACACGCTTGGGCAAGCTGTCAAAGGCATAAACATCGCAGAAGTAAAAAACATATTCTTTGGTGTGCCCGAAATTAATGAACAAATATTAATAGCAGAGCAGCTAAATCAGATTGAGAAGTCACTTGTAAATACAGCCCTTGAATTGATAAAACTTAATGTCCTCAAAACCGCTCTTATGCATGACCTGCTTACGGGCAAAAAGAGCGTTACAGAAATACTGAAAACCGCAACTTCCAATTAAGGAGTGAACTTCTATGGTCATTGCCAACGAACACGAAATTAAGAGCGAAAAAATTTTAGTAAAAGACATCTTCTCCACGATGTGGTTCCGCATTCCAGAATATCAACGCCCCTATATCTGGTCGAAGGATGAAGTGAATGAATTGTTAGATGACTTGACTTTTGCGCAAAAAGAAAAACGGGAGCAGGAGTATTTTCTCGGCTCCTTCGTCTTTCAGTCCAAAAAGGCGAATCCAGATGGCGGTCAAGAGTTTGACGAAAATGATTTGCTTGATGGTCAACAGCGGATGACCACTTTACTCTTGCTATTTGCTTGTATTAGAGACTTAGCAAAGGACAAAGAGGCAAAAGAGGACTGCCAAAACTGTATTTACCAAAAAGGTAGCACATACCGCAAAGTTCCAGAACGCAACCGCCTTGTTTTTGCAATTCGAGATGAAGTGCAGAATTTTGTTGATGAGTTTGTCAAACCCGAGGCAGGTACGGATCGTCAGGATGAACTGGGAAAAATTGTTGTTTCTCAAGATGACAAATCTCTTCAGAATATGGCGCAGGCCATACTAGAAATTCATCGCTTTTTCAAAGACCCGGAGAGATGTACTTCTCCCGAAGAGTTACTCCAGTTTCTGCTTAACAATGTTCTTCTCATCTACGTGGCTACGCAGGACCTTGACGATGCTTTCCGTCTGTTCACCATATTGAATGACCGTGGCGTACCGTTACGCAACAGCGATATTCTCAAATCCCTGAACTTGGGTGCTTTGGAAAAAGATAGCGACAAGACAAAATATGCTAAGCTTTGGGAAGAAGCGGAAAGTGAATTAGGCGATGACTTTGACCGTTTCCTTAATTATTTGCGTACAATTCTCGTGAAAGACAAGGCTAGGCTCAATCTGTTACAAGAGTTTGAGCAAAAAATTTATGACCCTAAAGAAAAAGAAAAAGCTACCAGTCAGAAGAAACCTGCGCTGCTAAAGAAAGGCAAGGATACATTTCAACTTATCGAACGCTACCTGAGGCACTATATAACTCTCCTCGGAGAAAATAACTATGACGATACCGGCAACAACTTCCAATTTGATAATTTGGTGAAGGTTATGCTGACTGGTTTGCCTTCAACGGACTGGATTCCTCCGCTATTAAGCTATTTCGACCGGTTCAAGTACTTCCGTTTGCTTGATTTCCTTGCTTTGCTTGATAATAAATTTTCGGCTGATTGGATTGCTCAATATTCACCAACAGACCGTATCGAAAATATGAATCAGGTTATCAAGGCCGTGGAAAAGGCAAAGGCGCCGGAAGACGTTCTTAATGACCCTTGTTTTAAGATCGATACAGCAGAATTCGTACGCATTGTTGATGCGGCGGTTTACGGTCGCAGATTTACCCGTTATTTATTGCTCAAACTCGATTTTCTCTATCAGGATCAAGCTCATCGTATGTCTTTTGATAAGCTTTCAGTAGAGCATATTCTTCCACAAACGCCAGCCGATGGCAGCCGGTGGAAGCAGGATTTCAGTGATACTTACCGTGACCAGTGGACAGATCGTCTCGGCAACTTGGTCTTGATAAGTACAAAGAAAAATAGCTCTCAAGGTCGTTTAGACTACATCGATAAAAAAACTAAATACTTTATCAAAAACATCAACACCTGTCCGAACTCCCTACGCGTATTGCAGAATGTGCAATGGACACCAGCAGAGCTGGAGGCAAATCATGCTGAAGTATTAACGAAGATAAAAGAATATTACGGCATTCAAAGCTAGAGGCACTGTTTCATGATAAGTAATAATGGATCTTCCGCTGCCCAACTCAGACTCGACGAGCGCAACCACGTCGATAAACCTTTCCTCAATCAGTTCCACGGCCTGGACTGGGAATGCATTTATAATCAAAAGGAGTCATCCGATTCATGAGCCCCAAGGAAT
>CAZCND010000045.1:0-2451 GCA_964500195.1 uncultured Candidatus Saccharibacteria bacterium
TAGAAGGAAGAGTGGTCTTTGAGCATGTATCACAATCATACCCGTTCATGATCTCTCCCATGACAAGAACCATAAAAAATCCGTTTCAGGTTGAATCATTAACCTGATCTTCCGGAGTGGAGGTATTACAGAGGATATCTCTGACAGTGAGATTATAGCAACTTGAAAACTTTCTTAAATATTAAATATAATAATAGTATATGGTAAACGTCGAACAAATTCCAATAATATTTCATTTTTCTCAAGGTGAATTAGTTAAAAAAATTAAAGAATATGAGTTAGGGGCTAAAATTCTTAAACGGTTAACATTTATTAATCTTCGCTATTCAGGAAAAACGATAAAAGAATCGTCTGATTTATTAGGGATTTCTATAGTTACCGGTTATACGTGGCAGGAACGTTGGAATTCAGAGGGTTATGCGGGACTAGTGCCTAAATATGCTGGAGGGAGGCCGTCAAAACTTACAGATCAGCAAAAGGAAGAACTATGGGAGGTTTTACACACCCGTGATTACTGGACAACATTAGAAGTGAAACATCTTATCCAATTAAAATTCTCTATTGAATACAGCATGGACCAAATAAGGAGAATATTGAAGAGTTATGAGATGCTCTTTGGGAAGTTATACCCACAGGATTATCGAAGACCAGATGATGCGGAAATAATTTTTAAAAAAAATTCCAAAAATGAGTAAAAATGCTGTTTTGGGTTTCCTTGATGCGTCTTCTCCTCAATCCACCGCCAACACTCAAAGAGTATGGTACTTTTTTAAAACTCGAATAATTAAGAACACAAGTAAATTTAGGGCCAATACATTTGGAATTTACTCACCTAATGGCAATTCTATCTTAACATTTCGTGACCATTCAAAAAAAGAAGACATATGTGCAGTTTTAGAAGAATTTATCAAAGCAAATCTAGGGAAGAGGATAGTATTAATATTAGATAATTTTTCATCACACCGATCACAAATGGTTCGAGATTTTGCTGCACAAAATAATATCGAGTTAGTATTTCTTCCTCCCTATTCGCCGGATTTAAATCCTATAGAGCAAATTTGGAGAGCAGTCAGAAGAAAAATCTCAACAATTTTCATTGAAAATCTAGAGCACTTAAAATCAGAAATTTGGGAGGAATTTTTCTATCGAGTCAATCAAGATTCATATATAAAAGGTTGGGGGAGAAAATTTTTGAGCGCAAAGTATTATCTAAGAATGTTATGCAACTAACTATAAAATCCTCCCTGGCTTTTTCAAGACCAAAAAACGCCTACGAGAGATAACTATAATCACCTTTATCTTTGAGATAGACCATGGAAACAATAGGTGAATCAGACCCGGATACCGGGAGAATGATAAAAGATAGGAAAAAGCACATGAAGAGAACAGAAAAATAGTAGAACCATATTTTCATGGAAAGAAAACTCCTGAAATTGTTTATATAATCAGTGATATGAATAGTAAAATGGTACGGATTTTTCCTCATGGCAATTTATTACAATCGACAGGTATAATCAATCCCAAAGATGAAATAAGTAGAGATGGGTAATAATTCATCATTTTTTGAAAAAACAACTGATATAGCAGCAGATTTCTTCCAATCCAGGTATCACTGCTTCTAAAGGGGTCACATGACAATACAATGTGAATACTGTCCAAGAGGATGCAAGATTTCAGAAAATAAAACCGGATATTGTCAGATGTATACCGTTCAGAACGGAGTAATTATTGAGCGGTTTCCTTATTCATGGTCAGGGCTAAACCAGAGTCATATTGAACAATTCCCATTTTTTCATGTCTATCCGGGAAGCCGGTCACTCATGATTGGAACGGCAGGATGCACGATGGATTGTAAATATTGTTCCAATGCATACATCGCCAAATGTCCGGTAGAAGAAGTTCCCTTACTGAACCTCATTCCGGAAAAGGTTGTAACCATAGCAAAAAAGTCAGGCTGTCAAAGCATTGTTTTTGCAATAAATGAACCTGTAGTAAGTCTTACCTCCTTTCTCGATCTTGCTATTTCCGCAAAAAAAGAAGGAATTATGGTTGGATGCCTTACTAATGGGTACCTGACTAATAATTCGTTGCAAAAATTATGTGAAGCATGTGATTTTATGAATATCAGCCTGAAAGCTTTAACAGACCACGAATATGCTGATTTAACGGGTGTAACATCAATATTACCGATTTGTAATTCAATTACATATGCATCCTCTATCTGCCACCTGGAAATAACAACCCCGGTAATAGAGCCGATCTCATCAGAAAAACTCGGGAAAATCTGCCGTTTCATCGCACAAATTAATCCGGAAATACCATGGCATGTATTGCGTCTCCTTCCAGAGTATATGCTTAAAAATGCTCCACCGCCGGACATTCAAAAAATTGAACTTATTTTGCATGATCTTAGAAAAATGCTCCCCTACACCTATTTCGGGAATTATGTTG
>CAZCND010000046.1:0-2326 GCA_964500195.1 uncultured Candidatus Saccharibacteria bacterium
CGCTGCAAATCTTCAATGTCATGTATCTTGGAAGTGGCGTGGCGTTCAAAAGCCAGCAACGCATCTTCGGAACTCATTCCGCAGCCGTTGTCCACAACCTGCATAAGAGTAGAACCGGCATCGGCAAGGACGAGATCAATCCGGTCCGCCCCCGAGTCGACCGCGTTTTCCAGTAATTCCTTTACTACCGAAGCGGGACGCTGCACCACTTCTCCGGCAGCTATCTGGCTGGCTATATGCGGTGGGAGAACATGTATCATTACTGCATGAGGCTCAAAATGCGCGAATAAGCATCGGTCAGGTAGAAAGCCATAATCAGAATAATGACAATAGCGATGATAATTACTGCGCGTATCAGTTTCTGACGGGCAGGATATCGCCTTGAGACTTGATAATGCTTTGAAAATGAACCTCTTATGCTTGCTCCGGGTACATAGGTCTGTTTCCCGTCTTCTTCCTTTGTACCCTGATATTTTTCGCGTGCATTTCTGACGCGAGCTTCGAACTCTTCTTTTTGAGGGTTCCAGAAACGCGGTTTATACGTAAAAACCCTGTGCGGTTGTGTCTTGAAAAATGATATACGAAAAGCCATAAATGTTACTGTTAAATAGGTAATTCAAAAATGATCCTGCCGTTTTCCCTGCGCTCCTGAGCTTCTCCTTTGGTAAGACCGTTAATGATCATAACGCCCAGACCGTCGGGATCTGCCTCTTTGTTAAAAATGGTACCCAAAGAGGCGGCTCCTGTGAGCCGGGTTATAATCTGGTTTGTTTTTTCCGAGTATGAGACGGTCAGCAGAATACCTCCTTCGTCCCGGACAAGATCACGCCGGGCGGTTGTTTCCTTTTCTGTTCTGCCGCCGAAACTTAACTGAAGTGTTTCTTCAATCAGGTGCAAAACGGCATCTTTTTGCTTTTTATCCAGAAAATGTTTTTCACAAAACAGAGATACCGCGGTGCCCAGTTCAAACATGTCGTAATGGTCGTAATCGGCAATGGTGTATTCCAGGCTGCGTATACGGTTAATGAAAGCGCGGGTAGCGTCTTTCTGCGGATGATTGAACACCTGGTCGGGAGTGCCTTCTTCGTAGATAATCCCGTCGTTCATAAAGAAAATACGGGTTGAAACGTCTTTGGCAAACTGCATTTCATGCGTGACAATGGCCATTGTCAGACCAGTCTGGGCCAGGCGCCGGATAACCCCAAGCACTTCGCTCACCATGGTGGGATCGAGTGCCGAGGTGGGCTCGTCAAATAAAATAATAGCCGGATCCATGGCCAGGCAACGTGCTATGGCCACCCGCTGTTTTTGGCCTCCGGACAATTCTGAGGGGAAGGCCTTCTCCTTGGCGGCCAGCCCAACAAGGTGCAACAGTTCGCGGCCTCTTTCTTCTGCCTCAGCCCTGGTTTTACCCAACAATTTAACGGGCGCCAGCGTCAGGTTATCCAGAATGTTCAGGTGGGCAAAGAGGTTAAAGTCCTGGAATACCATGCCCATTTTTTGTCGGAGCAGATTTACGTTGGCTCCAGGTGCTGTTATCTCCTGGCCGTTTATATAGATGTGACCGCCGGTAGGCGGGTCCAGCAGGTTAAGGCATCGGAGGAATGTGCTTTTCCCTGTTCCGGAGGGGCCGATAATAGAAATAATTTCTCCTTTTTTTATCTCGGCATTCACATCTTTAAGAACCTCCAGGTCGCCGAATTTCTTGGACAAATGTTCGACTTTGATCATACGCGTTCCAAATGCTTAACAATATATTCATCTACCACCGCCGGAAAGTGTGTCTGTTCCAGCAAATGGATCTTTCCGGCAAGGGTCTCGGGTGTTTCGTTTTCATCTACAGTACACCGGGCCTGAAACAAGTGTTGTCCGTGATCGTATTGTTCGTCTACCAGGTGAACGGTTATGCCCGATTTTTTTTCTCCGGCTTCCAGCACGGCTTTATGCACGTGGTGTCCGTACAGGCCCTTCCCTCCGAATGAGGGTAAAAGTGCCGGATGAATATTGATAATGCGGCCCGGAAAACGGGCGATCATCTCTGCCGGGATCTTCAGCAGGAAACCCGCCAGAACAATCAACTCAATATTATATTCCTTAAGAATGTTGCCGATCCGGTTATCCGGCCCTCCGGCTTCCAATTCTTTCCTGGTAAAAGTGACCGTGGGAACGTTCAGTTTTTTCGCGCGTTCCAGTACATAGGCATTTTGCCTGTCGGATAGAACAATGCAAACCTTTCCCTTCTGCAGGTTCTTTATCAGATTCTCGGCGTTGGTGCCTCCTCCCGATGCAAAAACGGCTATTCTTGTCATAACTTACAAAGATACAG
>CAZCND010000047.1:0-2223 GCA_964500195.1 uncultured Candidatus Saccharibacteria bacterium
AATAGAAGTAGGTAGAAGTATACTTCTTGCTATGTCATATATAAAGTATATAGTTATAATTAAATGGTTACAACCTATTAATCTAATAAATTATTTGGCCTACATCAATTTCAATTTTATAAAATCATTTTTATACTAATACTTAAATATTAATAAGGCAAACCATCAAAAAATAAACTATATTCTAAAAAGTGTTAGTTACCATGCGTTTTTAGATAGTATCTTTCCTTCCCTCCTTTTGACACTTTTATTAAAAGTGTTAGTTACCACGCGATTTTTATACAATTACTTCTAAATATATTCAATTTAATCATTATTTTATACATGTTACCAAGAATCATCGAAATCTTTATATAGAAGTAGGTGTAACTTTATTAGTGCCCACCAAATAACGAGGAAGAAACCTTTTCCTTTCTTTCTTGTTATGAGCGTTCCGGCTGGCGCCGGTTTTATGTCATCTTTCCCAATTATAACTGATTTTACAGCGTTATATAGTATTATTCTTGAATTGTGATGCTATTTAATTTTATTTAATTAGTTATATAAAAATAGAATAAATTTTAATTTAGTTATTCAATTATTCGGTTGTCTAAATAATTATGATAAACGATGTTAAATGAGCGCATATTGTCTTCATTCAGTCGTTTAACCCAATGTAAATTAATATTTGAAATTTGATTTGCTTCAATAGTTAACATGTAATTTATTGGTGACATGCGTATTTTATTACTTTTAGTTTGTTCATAGTCTTTACAATATGTATTACAAAATAAACGCTCTCTGTCATATGTTGTAAATATCATGCCACAATGTTGACATACACGATAGTATAATTTAGATGATGGATACTTATTTATAAAGTCGTCTTCACAGGTTTTTGAACAAAAGTGAACGTTTAATATGTTCCACTCACCATTTGGGCATCTATACAGGCGTTGCCTATATTGATTTTTACATTTTGGATGATCACATGGTGTAATCATATGATGTATTATAAAATCATCGGATATACATATAGTTCCTGGATTATAATAATCACCTACATCATTTGTTTTAAATTGATTTACCTTATTGCCGTTATAATCTACTTTTGTTTTCATAATTTAATTTTTTATCATTTATATTTTATCTACTTCATGTTTATAAATAAAATCATCATAAGAGATACTATTAGATGTATTTAATCTATATACATTATATGCACCTATTAAGATATTATTTATATAATCTTTATATTTTTTTGGAGATAATGGCCTGTGTTGTTTACACCAGGTTTCATTACAATACTCTCTAGTATCATCATATGTAATAAATATTCTATTACAATTTTTACATAGTTTTATATGTTTTAATGGCTTTGGACGCATTCTATATACTTTCATTTTGCATGCATCTGAACAAAATAAACGTTTATGTGTGTTTAATTCATATAAATTAACAGGAAACATATTGCCACATAATGGATTATTACATTTAACATATATAATACGAAGATCATCTTTTATTGGAGATATTTTTTTATTTTTTGGCAACTTTTTATTTATTTTTTTCTTTTTATTTATATTTTGATTATATATAAATTCAATATAACTTCTTATTAAAAATTCGTTACTTGTATCATCAGGAATATTATCATTTATCATGAATTTACGAGATAAATAATGTTCATTTAATTTTGCAACATCAACTATACTTTCACAGTTTGGTTTTAATTCAAATTCTTCATCTATTATGTAACCATAATCTACATAAACTTCATAGTTACATAATTCTTCATATGTAAGTGGAGCAATAGTATCTAATAATGGGATTTCTGACATATCATAAACCTTATTTATGTCTTTTAAAGGCTCTCCAAATAAGTAATGTCTATAATTACCATCTGTTAATTTTGGGCGCCCTTCTTCGCACCATATCGAACAGTGATTTCTATCTTTTATATATGTTTCAAATTCACGGTTACACCCCTTACATACATTTATATATTTTTGTAACTTGTGCTTATGAACCTGACTACGGCAATATGTACTACAAAATAATGACCTGTTACCACGCATTTTTCCATATGTAGTTTCAATTATGTTACTACATTCTGGATTATTACACCTAACTAATAAATGATTTTTTTCCATTATAACATATATTATACTAATACTATATAATGTTTGTTGTTACGTATATACTCGCATATTTCATGTATGTCACGTAACACAAATAATTAAT
>CAZCND010000048.1:0-2128 GCA_964500195.1 uncultured Candidatus Saccharibacteria bacterium
GCATGTATTAACCACCGGTTGGCAGGTGAAGGACTCGGCAACCACCACCTACAATCTGGCCGAAAACTTCCATCTTCTCGGAATATATATCGGCAAGAACGTCAATCTCTGGACCAGCGGCACCGACTATGTCAATTTTACACCCGGTGATACATTCATGAGGATTTCCAACCATTCCACGTCAACGTCGTCGGGAATTGACATCATCAGCGAGATGGGGCTCCTGATGAGAATGCTGATGATCAGGCCTAACACCTCCGACACACGCCGCTGGTTTGTGGACGGCGTCATTCTTTCTAAACATACCGAGGCGAATCCCAATACAACCGCCGATCCGGCGTCCTGGCCGAATCTGTCGGGCAGTGCCAAAATAGGAGGTCTGTTGCCGACTTACACATACTCCTACGATTCCAGCGACAGTTCGGTTTCGGTGACGCGTAATGCCACATATAAATCAACGGCGGCGACGCTTGATGTCGGCAGAAGCAGCGGGGGCGAAACTGCGTTAAGAATAGATCTGCCCCAGTCCATGTCTTTAAACTGGAAACACCTGTACATAGATCAGGGCGGAACGGGAGCAAAAAATCTGGATACGGGTCCCTCGCTTTTGCAGAATGTGACCGTTTACAAGGCTCAACTGACCATCAGAGATATTTATTAAACACTCCTTTAATTTTTGTGGCCTGCGTGGTTTGCCTTTTACGGAATAAATCAATGTATTGAACTTACTTTGGAGGGTTTCTTCATCCCGTGGGAGCACTGGTCATTGCCGCTTTTTTTGCGGTCATCGTTGCATTTACGTCAAGTATTTATCCTCTGCAGGAACAGCCCAAGTCGGAAATCAACCTGACCATTCCGGGACCGGGAACCGGGCATCTGCGCACGTATGTCAAGCCGGCTTCGGAACTGGACAAGGGACATTTGATCAAACAGCAGTATGATTTTTCCTGCGGCTCCGCCGCTCTGGCCATTCTCCTGAATCATTATCTGGGAGAAAAATTCACTGAGAGGCAGGTCATTGCCGGGTTGATGCATTACGGCAACGCCAGCCAGATTCAGGAGCGCAAGGCGTTCTCCCTGCTGGACATGAAGAAATTCGTGACCGAACTCGGCTATCAGGGAGACGGTTACCGGGCCGAACTGGATGATCTGAAATCCCTGACTACACCCTGCATTCTGCCCATATCCATTCTGAGTTATCGTCATTTTGTGGTTTTCCGCGGCATTCACAACGGTCATGTTTTTCTGGCCGACCCCTGGCGCGGTGACATCAGCTTTACGCTCGATGATTTCTATGATCACTGGTACGACAAGGTTATTTTTGTGGTAACGCCTCCTGACGGCGGGCCGACCCTCAGCGCCCTGAAGTTAAAACCGGAAGACCTTGTTTATATTGATGAGGATGCAGCCCGGGAAAGTATTTTCGGCAATCAGGTCAATCCGGCGGTCGCCGTTGCGGAGAAGGAGTATAAATTTCTGGTGAATCCGACGAGAGATCCGGACGGTTTGCAGTACTACAGAGCAAAGAAGTAAATCGGCTTTTGTTCCGGCTCTAAACTTCCCGTTTTAATCGGAATTGATGACACTATCGGTTTTCTAAAATTTCGCGCTGCGGATAAAATTGACGGCATTGCGGAAGATGATCAGCCCCTGGCCTTCTTCCGGCAGTTTTTCCCGGGTCCAGCGCGGGTGGTTGACGCGGTTCAGATAGGCTTCGGGATGGGGCATCAAACCGAAAAGTCTCCCGGATTCGTCACAGATTCCGGCAATGGCATTCACCGAACCGTTGGGATTCTGCGGATATGCCATGGAAACCATGCCGTTCCGGCTGCAATATTGCAGCGCGCAAAGTTTTTTCTTTTCCATCCGATCGAGGATTGCAGAATTTTGGGGAATGAACTTGCCTTCGCCGTGACGCACGGGCAGGTAAAGGCTATCGGTTCCGCGGGTGTAGATGCAGGGGCTCTGCCGGTCTGTTTTCAGATAAACCCAGCGGTCTTCAAAACGTCCCGAATCATTATACGTCAGCGTGGCGCTCTGCCCGGCGTAATGGCCGTCGAGTGCGGGCAGCAATCCCAGTTTAATCATCAGCTGAAAACCATTGCAGACGCCCAGAATCAGTTTCCCC
>CAZCND010000049.1:0-2123 GCA_964500195.1 uncultured Candidatus Saccharibacteria bacterium
CAGCAAAAGGTAACCGGGACGGTTACCTCCTCTGAAGACGGTGCTCCTATGCCCTATGTAACTGTAGTGATAACAGGCACAAGCGTCACTACACAGACCGACCTGGACGGAAAGTATGCCATTAACGTTCCCGCAGGGAGCAATGTCATTTCTTTCACGTTTGTCGGCATGCAGACGGTTACTGCTGAACTCAACGGCCGCGCTATTGTAGACGTAACCATGTATCCGGACGCCATCGCTCTAGATGACGTAATTGTTGTTGCTTACGGTACTGCAAAAAAATCATCCTTTACAGGATCGGCTGCCACAGTGAAAAGCGAAAAAATTAGTAAACGTACTGTATCTAACGTAACAAAAGCTATTGAAGGTTTGGTTGCCGGTGTAATCACAACATCCGGTAGCGGCCAGCCCGGAGAAGGTGCTTCCCTCCGAATTCGCGGCTATGGCTCCATTAACGCTTCATCTTCCCCGTTGTATGTTGTGGACGGTATTCCTTTTGACGGGAATATTTCTTCCATCAACCCCAACGACATTGAAAATATGACCGTATTAAAAGACGCCTCGGCCAGTGCCCTGTATGGCGCCCGTGGTGCCAATGGTGTGGTAATGATTACCACAAAACGCGGTTCGGACGGCAAAGCAAACGTATCGTTCAAAGGTCAGGTTGGCTGGCAATCCCGTTCTTTAAAAAGGTATGATATGGTTAACCAGAAAGAATTCGTGGAATTGACCTACGAAGCCTTGAAGAACAAATACTATACCCAGGGTGGCTACAGTATGGACGAAGCTAAATCTTTGGCAGCCTCAGACATGGGCAAGACCATGGGTGGCGAATTGTATAACCCGTATAAAAACTACTCATGGAACTCCGTCATAGACCCTGCCACCGGATTGCTAATGGACGATGCCGTTTCCGCATGGGATGAAGATTGGATGAATGAGCTCACCAACCAGAAAGCTCTCCGTCAGGAATACCTTGTAAATGTTACCGGGGGAAACGAGCAAACTAAATACGCCCTGTCATTGGGCTATCTGAAAGATCAGGGCGTGTTGATTACCACGCTGTTCTCCCGTTATTCCGCACGTGTCAACGTAGACCATAACGTTACTAAATGGTTATCTATAGGATTGAACTCTTCATACGCCTTTACTGACTCCAATTCTTCTCAGTATTCGGGCACCCAGACGGGTAATGCCTGGTACACTGCTCAGTTCATGGCTCCTATTTATCCCGTTTACGAAAAGAACCTGGACGGGACTGACGTATTGGACGAAAACGGCAAACGCCTGTATGATTATGGCATGAACGGCCGTCCCAAAGCATCCCGTTTCAACGTAATCGGTGACTTGTATGACAATGAATACAGAACTTCCCGGGATAACGCCGGCGTACGCACGTATTTAATGTTGGGCGGCGACAACGAAGCCATGGGTGCCTTACGAGGCCTTTCCTTCACCATCAACTTTGGAGCAGACCTGGTTAACAGAAACATCTCCTCATATTATAATCCCTACCACGGTGACGGCACTTCCACTGAAGGAAGTATAGCAAAATACAACACCCGTACTTTCTCCTATACGTTAAACCAGATTCTGAAATACGACCGCAGGTTTGAAAAACACCATGTATTGGCTCAGGCCGGTCATGAGTACTACAACTACGGGTACTCCTATTTATATGCTGAACGTACTAAAGTATATCCGGGCATCACTGAGTTGGCACCGGCCGTTAACGTAACGGACAATAACTCCTACCTTGAGGCCTACCATATTGAATCCTACTTCGGCCGTTTAGCTTACGATTTTGACGACAAGTATTATCTGGAAGGCACTTGGCGTACAGATGGTTCCTCACGTTTCTATAAAGATAACCGTTGGGGGCAATTCTGGTCAGTTGGAGCTTCCTGGCGGATTTCGGCAGAAAACTTCATGAAGAATGCCAGTTGGATCAACAACATGTCACTGCGAGCATCGTACGGTTCTTTAGGTAACGATGCCTTGGATTCCTACTATGCCTGGCAATCATTTTATGACCTGACATGGCCCAACGCCACCAATCCCGGAGCTCTGGTTTCTTCTTTGGAAAACAAAAACGTAACATGGGAAAAGAAAAAATCATGGAA
>CAZCND010000050.1:0-2123 GCA_964500195.1 uncultured Candidatus Saccharibacteria bacterium
AATTCTTGAGTCACCCTAGTCATCAACTCTTTAAAATCTTTCATGACATTCACACCAGACATATGTTGCTCAATAATTGAGTCTAATAGACTTATATCTTCCTTTGATTTTGCAAGATTCCTAGTCAAATATATATGACTCTCTAACGTAGGATTCATTTCTCCTGCAAAAGCTGTTACTGCTGACTTAATTTTTTTAGCAATATCTTCTTTCGTATCAGTTAAGAATATAGCCTCGTTAGGACTAGTTTTACTCATTTTTCCATTTCCCTTCAAGGAGCTAATTCTAACTGTCTTCATTTGCATAACCTTAGGTATGACAAGAACATCGTCATATCTTTTGTTAAATCTTTGAGCAATCAATCTAGTAATTTCTAAATGGGGGACCTGATCATCACCGACAGGGACCTGTAATGACTTTTGCAAAAGAATATCTGAAGCCATCATAACTGGGTATACAGCAAGTAATGCATTAGCATTCTCTGGTCTTTGTTCTCCTTTAAGTTTTTCCTTTAAAGTTGGGAGTCTTGTAAGTTCAGCAACCGTTACCATTCGCATAAGCATCAGAGTCAATAACCCAATCTGATATCCAATAGCTGATTGCACAAAAATAGTCACTTTCTTAGGATCTAAACCAAGTGCTAGATAATCAGCAACTACACCTTCAATATTTTCAGCAACACCATTTGGCTCCTGATCAGTCATCGCATGCAAATCAGCAACAAAAACCATAACATGATCACCCGATTTCTGTAATTCAAGAATCGGCTTAACAGCTCCTAAATAGTTAGCGACAGTTAAACTTCCTGTTGGCCTTATTCCAGTAAAAATGTCTACTTTAGATTTCATTAATATTACTTTTCTATTTATTTTGTTATATTATACATTAAATCTGTTAAACGAGCATAGGTTAATTGGTAAACTTCTGGTCTCCAAAACCAGTATTCTCGGTTCAAATCCGAGTGCTCGTGTATAATTCTTTACTTAATATCCACATTCAAACCAATAAAACAATGATTTTGCATAATTAATATCATGAAAACAACAATTATTGTAGGCTCTAGTGCTGATGGTAAGATTACATACAAGAGGAATCAAACTAGTAAAGATTTCTCTAAGCTACTAAATGAAGAATCAGGAAAGTTCCTTACTAATCTGAGAGAAAAATCCGAAGCAATAGTTTTTACGTCGAGAAATATTGAGATTGATAACCCTAACTGCAGAACTCAGACACAAAATTATCGAATAATACTAGATAGATCGTTCAGTATAGATCCAGATGCGAATATACTTAGCAATTTCAAAGTTATAATATTTCATTCCAGAAACGACCAACAAAAAGAGAGCTTGCTTAAAGAGAAAGGAGCAACCTTAATAAACGTGCCATCAGATAATTTTATTAGGTCAGTTTTTGAACATTTAAAAAATCTCGATATAAATGATCTTTTAATTGAGTGTGGTGGCGAAATGGCATCCTTACTTATTAACGAAAAAGTTGTAAATAATATTATTATTGCGTCATTCCCATTTTTAATAGGAGGAATAGATACGCCAACAATTATGGATGGCAAAGGAATTAACTCTATAAATGAAGCTATAAAATTAAAACTGAAAAATTATCAAGTTGATTACGATATTATTTTTGCAGAATATGTTATCGAATATGCTTGATCCTCTATTTCTTAGTGAAAAAGATATTGAAAGATTAGAATCTAAGTATAATCTTAGTGAGATTTCAAATGTAAGTGACGATATTTATTTTTTAAAAAGGCAACTTCTTAAATACTCACTCAATACAGATGACTTCAAAGAAATTATTACAAATTCTAATATGTATCAGATTGTAACGGGATTTGGTTTAACAGGAGGTTTTCACTTGGGTAATAAGTTGATCCTGGAAGAAGTTAAATACTTCCAATCAAAAAAGATTGAGGCGAATATTTTCCTAAGTATCTCTGATGCTGAGAGTAAAAGCATTAATATTGACCAATACAATAGGAACAAGAAAGATATCCTAACGCAGCTTAATGCTCTGCCCAAAATGTTAACGCATCTACATATAAATAACAATTACAATAAACATCCTCTATTCACTCAATTAGAAGATTTACTTTCTCAATCAAA
>CAZCND010000051.1:0-2005 GCA_964500195.1 uncultured Candidatus Saccharibacteria bacterium
ACAATGAAAACAAAAACAATCTTACTGGCACTTTTCACCTTGTTCTTTTCAAAACTTGTTGTTGCACAACAGCCCAATCCGGTTTTGACCGATTGTGGATTGATTCAGGGCATGTTTGAAAACGGGCTGACCGTTTATAAAGGAATTCCATTTGCTGCCCCGCCGGTGGGGGAATTCCGCTGGAGGGCCCCTCAACCTGTTGTAAAATGGGAAGGAGTAAAACAAACAACCACGTTCGCACCCGGACCGCCCCAGGGGCAAAACCTCTCGTTTGGAAAAAGCGAAGACTGTCTGTACCTCAACGTGTGGACCCCGGCCAAAACAGCCAAAGACCGCATTCCGGTTCTTGTTTGGATTCATGGGGGCGGCTTTTCGGCCGGCGCAGCCTCAGAACAACTCTTCAACGGTGAAAAACTGGCCAAAAAAGGCGTTGTGTTGGTCTGTATTGCCTACCGTCTTGGTCCGCTCGGTTTTTTGGCACACCCTGAATTAAGCGCCGAAAGTCCGAATCATGTATCGGGAAATTATGGTTTGCTTGATATGATTGCCGGTCTGCAATGGATACAAAAAAACATTGCCGCACTGGGAGGTGACCCAAAAAAAGTGACGATCTTTGGTGAATCGGCTGGTGGCATAGCTGTCAGCATGTTGTGTGCCTCGCCATTGGCAAAGGGATTGTTTTGCGGAGCCATCTGTGAAAGCGGCGGATCCTTTGGTCCGGCCAGCTCCAAAACCGCATCGGGAGAAAACATGAAACTTCTCAAGGATGCAGAACAATCAGGCGTAGCGTTTGTCAAGAATGCCGGGGCGACATCCATCGCTGAGTTGAGAAAGATGGACGTGGCTAAACTCACCGGTGGTATGGGAATGGCCTGGCCAAACATCGACGGGTACGTAATTCCCGACGATCAGTATAAATTGTACGAAGCGGGAAAATATAACGATGTCCCCGTTCTCATCGGTTACAACTCCGACGAAGGTGCCAGTTTTTCACGATCCAGAACACCGGAAGAATACATCAACGCTGTTAAAAATCGTTATGGCAAATTTGCCGATGATTTGATTAAAGCCTACCCGGCCGGAACGACAACCGTACCGAAAACAGCCCGCGATCTGGATCGTGATGCAGCCTTTGGCTGGCACACCTGGAGTTGGGCCCGTTTGCAATCAAAAACGGGTAAATCTAAGGTCTATTACTACTATTTTGATCAACACCCCGACTACCCTGAAGACTCGCCCCGTTATGGACAGGGTTCAGCACACGGAAGTGAGATCGTGTATGTGTTCCAACACCTCAACGACCCGAATCCGATGATGGGTAATTTCCGGCCGACACCGGCCGACCAGGTAATTTCAGATGCTATGTCAACTTATTGGACGAATTTTGCCAAGTACGGCAATCCCAATGGAGCGGGCGTACCTGAATGGCCTGCCTTCAGCGAGGCAAACCCGCAAGTGATGTACTTCAACCAAACCCCGCACCCCGGCCCGGTCCCCAGTGCGGATGCCCTTAAAGTCCTGGATGGCTATTTTTCCTGGAGACGAACACCCGAAGGACAGAGCATAACCAAATAACCAAAGTATGAAAAAAACAAGAATATTCAGCTGGCTGACAATCCTGATGATTTGTGTGCTTTCACTTCAAAGCATTCAAGCGCAAGTCAAAGTTATTTCATTAGAACAAAGTTTGCCATCCGGTTTTGTTCCTCCGAATCTGAACGAAACAATCATTGATACCAATCCCACAAAACGGATTGTCTATAATGTTGTAAAACCGTCCATGCTCTATTATCCGGCTAAAAACAACACTTCAGGCACCTGTGTCATCATAGCGCCCGGCGGAGCTTTGCAAGTGCTTTCCATCGATAACGAAGGCGTTGACGTTGCCGCATATCTCAACAACAACGGGGTTGATGCCTTCGTATTGAAATACAGTCTTGTGCCTACAATAAAAGATGTCAACGCAGAATTGCAAAACAATTTCTTTACAACCGATGCTAAGCGC
>CAZCND010000052.1:0-1998 GCA_964500195.1 uncultured Candidatus Saccharibacteria bacterium
ACATTTGTTCCATTATCAAAAATTTGAGAGTTTGCAATTGTTGTTCCTGCTGTAAATTTTGGAATGTAATTTACTGTACCAACTGTCGAAGCAGTAACTGGGTTTGTAAGTGCGCTTTGTTTATTGTTAAATGTCGTCCAATCAGTTGAAGAAAGAGCACCATTTGCAGATGCAGAAGCAAGACCAAGAGAAAGTTGCTGTCCTGAAAGTGAAAGACCGTTTGCTGTGCCTAAAGTAACATCCCCCGTGTTTGTTCCTGAGACGGTTGCATTATCAGAAACAGTTAAAGTTTTTGAGGTTGTGCCTCCAGCAATTGAAAAACCAGTAGCATTAGCCGTCAAAGAAAGTCCATTATATGTTTTTCCAGAAAGAGTTGTTGGAATATCTCCATTAACCAAAGTATCCCAAGCGGGAGTAGCTCCGTTTGTACCTGTCCCAGTCATTCTCAAAAACTTTTTGGCAGTTGTTGTGTTTGGAGAAAGAAGAGAAGTTGTATCGGTGTTTGATTGATAAGGTATAGAACCTAAAAGGGTTGTTGAATTTCCTCCAACAAGATTGCTTGCCTTAGCTGAATGTTCTGATTCTATTGCCCCCGGCACAACTCCCAATATCTTTCTTGGAGACATTTCACCGTCCCAAGTTGGAGTGGTGTCTATTCCTCCAATATTTACAGAAAGATACAAAGTTTGATTAAAATTAACTGATGCCAAAGAAGAAACTTGCCCAAGCATAACAGAGAAGAGTCCGTTAACTACAGGGACACGATTGCTTCCAGTTCTCGTCTCTGTCCAGATAGCAGTTCCTCCGGTGTCAACGGTGTAGAGTTTGAATTCCATATTGTAAGAAGCGTCGGTAACAGCCATATTGTCTTCATCGGTCAATTTACCTTGGTAATTTATTTGTTTATTCAAAGCACCATATGCAGATCCCGGAAAAATGTTAGCAACAGCAAAAACAAGGCCGACGAAAAATGCGAAAAGCATTTTTCGTCGGCCGTTTATTTTGTTTTTGTTGTTGATAGAGAACATTTTTAATTTAACAAAATTTTAATTTAATAAATTGGTAATTAAGGCAATTATTTGGTCTTTGTCTTGAGTCTAAATTAGTTTCTGTTGGTAAAATCTTCTCAATTGTATTTACAGCAGAAATAAAAGAATTGTAGTTTTTAGAAATTCTTTTTTTGTTTAATACATAGCCTTCGGTTATATATCCTCTTAGTGTTTTAGTAGCCCACTGTCTGAAACTTATGGCTATTTTAGAGTTTGTTCTGTAACCAACAGATAAAATTACATCTAAAGAATAAAAATTAACTGGTTTGTCTGATTTTGCAATATGCATTTTTTGCATATTGCTTGCTGTTTCGACCTCCTGATCCTTAAAAATATTATTGATATGTCTAGAAACCACAGACTGATCAACATTAAAAAGATTCGCTATTTCTAACTGACTAGCCCAAACTGTCTCATTTTTAATATCACCAACAAGTTCAATTGCTCCGCTTTTGGTCTGATATATAACTATTTGGTTTTTTGACTTTTCTATTTTTTTCATTGACTTGTTTTTTAATGATGATACAATTTAAATATATTTGGGATTTACCCACGACTCTTACCCTTTGGGTAAGAGGTCTATTTCTTTAAGGACAATGTAATTTATAATATGCATCTCTCACCTTTTCTGTATCGTTCATATCTAGTTGACCTATCTTTTCTTTAAATCTTTTATAACTAAATACTCTGCCTTGGGATAAAACAACTATTTGTTTTTTGTCATTAAAACTAATTTCCACATACCAACTACCTGTCTTAATTTTTGTTGTCAGTGGCAATCCAAGAAAAGAAAACTTATCATATTTTTTAAAGACAAATACTGGTCTAGTAAAACCATCTCCTTTTCCATTAATTTCTGAGCCCACATTTTCTCCAAAATAACACCACCAAATTTCTCCTTCTTTAAAAAATGGTGGCACTGATTCTTTTTTGTGTAATTTTTCTTTCA
>CAZCND010000053.1:0-1887 GCA_964500195.1 uncultured Candidatus Saccharibacteria bacterium
TCGTGAGAGCACATCCACCTCAAGGATGCTTGTCTACCAGTTTCAACACCTGCGCATAAGTAAAAAGATTATAATATATTTATCTAATTTTTTCTACTAAAAAACACACCGTCGGTGTGTTTTTTAGTTTTTATTCCTCTTTATTTTCTACAACTTCTGCTTCTTTATTTTCTTCTATCTTCTCTCCAGGAATTTCTTTGGCTAAGGTTATGCTCTTTAATCTCTTTCTAACCTCTTTCACGGCTTTTTCTCTAATAAAGTAGAGTTTGCTTCGACGAGTTTTAGATTTCTTTAAAATCTCTATTTTTTCTATATTTGGAGAATATAGAGGGAATGTTCTTTCTACCCCAACTCCTGAAGCTACTTTTCTAACTGTAAAAGTGGCACCTGGTTCAAGACCATGTTTACGACTCAAAACCAAACCTTCAAAAGCTTGGAGCCTGATTTTTCCTTTTTCTAAAATTTTATTCCATACCTTAACAGTGTCTCCAGCTTTGAAATCTAGTTTTTTTCTGTCTTCGGTGGCAACTGGTGTAAATTTTTCTGTTGTTATTTCCATGGCAATTACTTTAGCACATAAAGGTTTTTTATGCAATCGTCTCGTCACAAGACATTAAAAAACTGTTTTTGGAACTTTATAAAGTTTGTCAAACCTTATAAAGTTAAGCTCTCACTAATTAGATATTAGTCTCCCAGATTGTTTGTTTTAATGACTTTTTTAAAATCGGTCGGCAGTGGAGCAATGACTGTTTTTTGTTCCCCATTTAATAGTTTAAAACTTACAGATATGGCATGTAATGCTAACCGGTCAAAACCAAGAGCCATTTCTTTATTTCCTCTATATATAGGGTCTGAAACAACAGGGTGATTTATAAATCTCATATGTACCCTTATTTGGTGTGTTCGCCCTGTTTTAGGGTATGCTTCTATATATGTATAATCTTCTTTTTGTTTACTTTCTTTGTTTATTACAGAAAATTTATTTAGAATAATATATTCAGTTATAGCCTCTCTAAGAGGCTCTTTTGCTCCACGACCCGCAGTAAAAGCTCCAAAATTTTTAGGCGAACGACCAATTGGAACATTTATTACTCCCCTTTTGCCAGTTGCCAGTGATGCTTTAGGGTTTGGAACACTTCCATAGACAAAAGCTCTATATGTTTTTTGCACTTGATGATTTTGAAATTGTTCTTTTAAAAAGGCAAAAGTTTTTTGATTTTTAGCAATTATTAAAACTCCAGAAGTTTCTTTGTCGAGACGGTGAACAATGCCAGGTCTCGGAATTTTTTCAATTTTTCCTCCTGCCCTTTCCATCAAAAATGGTTCGCCAACATTTTTCATCTTAGGATATTCAGACATAATCCAGTCTGCAATAGTCTTTTCTTTATTTTTCCCGTCGGAGTGAACAGCAATGCCAGCCTTCTTGTTTAAGACTAAAACATCCTTGTCTTCGTATAAAATATTTATATTCATAAAGCCATATTAACATATTTATTGAATTTTTCTAAAAATATGCTATGATTCTGCTACAGATAAGTTTTGTTAATTTGCGCGATTAGCTCAGTTGGTAGAGCAATCCGTTTACACCGGAAAGGTCGGGGGTTCAAGTCCCTCATCGCGCACCAAGCCCCTGTAGTTAAATGGATATAACTGCGGACTTCTAAGCCGTTATTCGAGGTTCGATTCCTCGCGGGGGCACATAAAAATCTTTAGCCCAAATGAGAAGCATTTGGGTTTTAGATTTTTAGTGGCATCTGCGGGAATCGAACCGAGGGCTGACGAAGTCCGTGAAGCAGCCAGCCCGAGTGGAGGTCAAGGGGGTGAGATATTTTACAAGCGAAGCGAAGTAAAATATCCATGAGAGTGACCGATTCCTCGCGGGGGCAC
>CAZCND010000054.1:0-1877 GCA_964500195.1 uncultured Candidatus Saccharibacteria bacterium
CGGCATTGTCCGGCAGGGGGAAATTTTTGTTATGCAGGGAGGGAAGCTTGGAGTGCACGGTGAAGGAACTGCCGGCGGTGTCGGCCTCAACGGCCGCCCGGTATTCACTCTGCGCAACTCTGATGCCCGATTCGGAAAGGTATAAGGCTTTGGAGGCCCGTTGGGCGACCGTCTGAGTGAACAGGGCCGTGGTGTTCAGCGTATAAACGGCTCCAACAAGCACGGCAACGATTACCATGACGACAATAATGACGATCATCGTGCTGCCCGACTGTCTTTTATTTATGATTAAGCATTTAATCATCATGCCAATAAGCTTTAGTTGGGTTGGGGTGCGTTGAGAATGACATTGGAACGCGGGCTGATCGAACCTTCATAATTCAGTGCTATCGCCCCTGCGCTGGTTTCGTTGTCGAGTGAAATATTCACTTTGATTTTATACAGTGCGTTAAACCCGTCCGCCATCGTCCAGGCCGTTGTGCCGTCGGATTTGAAATAGCAAAGAAAAGGATTTCCGCCGTTGCCGGTCGTCAAACCATCGATCAATATCTGAGCGGCCCCGGCATTGGTCACGTCCTGCAGAGTTATCTGTTTATCGGAAAGCGAAATCGTGTATTGACATCCTGTGTCTGCCGTACAGGAGGGCGGCGCCGCGCTTTTAGGCACCGTGTACGTGATTTGTGTTGCAGAGGCGTTTGAGACATCCGCAATATCCGTGAGTTCGACTTTTAGCCTGGCCAGAACCAGCTCCGCTTTCTGTGACAACTGATCCGTATTGCGGGCAAAGATGTAGGCCTGCATGCAATATATGATGACATTCACCAGAACAACGGCGACAATGCCCATAATAACCATGACAACGATGATTTCGATCAGCGTAAATCCGTGTCTGTTGTCCACTTGCTTCATCATCTTTCTATCTCGTGAATATCGTCTGTAGGCGCTGTCCCTTGTAAGTCAGCGTCACCAGCAGAGCCCTGCCTGATTCGGTAGTGTAAGTCCCTGTGCTGTCGGTCATCGTGTAGGTGCAGGAGGTCTTCGATGAATCGACGATGCTCACCCCGTCAATGACAAGCGGATCGACATAGGTTGTTTTGAAGGCACAGAGATCGGCGATGGTTCCTCCTCCGCTTTCCAGAGACTTCCGATAATGACCGGTCAGCATCTCCATCTGACCGACGAGTTTGTAGTGGTCGCCGACCAGTACGGCCGCGGCGGGACTGCGCGTATAAGCCGTTCCGACGTAAACGACAACAAGCGTTGCAGCGACGACCATCATGACCATGACGATGATGACTTCAATAAGAGTAAAACCTTTCCGTTGTTTCATTTGATGTATCCCGTCAGAGGCGTTACGGTGATTGGAATGTTCGGCGTCGCCGAATTCAGCGGCTGAATGTTTATTGCCAGAGGAGCGGCAAGCGGCGTGTTGACCGTAGAACTGGTATATGCGGTATAAGGAATCCCGCGATGGTCAAAATAAACGGTAAACGAGCTTGCCAGTTTGATTTTTTTTGCGGTCAGATTTATGGTTTTGTCCGGGTTGATACAATCGTCGTTATCGGGCAAAAGCATATATGTTGCGGCATCCGCAGGATCGTATCCCGAAAAAAGCCAATAGGCGCCGGCCGTTCCTCTTATTCCCCAAACAGTTTTTTCGGCAACGGATGTACTGGTGGTGGGATTCGTGTTCATGGCCATCGTCTGGGCGTAGCGCAAATGCGATTTTAATGCGTCAGCCCCGGCATACACTTCCGCATTGTAATTGACGGCGCGGCTGACCGCCACCACCGCCAAAGTTCCCAGGATGACCAATAAGATCAGCACCTCCAGGAACGTAAAGCCCCGGCTGTTTTTGATTTTCAAGACGTTCATCC
>CAZCND010000055.1:0-1839 GCA_964500195.1 uncultured Candidatus Saccharibacteria bacterium
TGTCTTTTACTGAAATAGCTATACACTAAAAAAGTAGTGTATGGATAAAAAAACGAAATTTTTAGAGCGGAAAAACAGGAAAGGTCATTTTGACAAAAGACTGATTTTAGAAGCAGTAAAATTGGTAGAAGAAGGCACTCCCCGGGAAGAAGTTAACCGGAAGTATCAGTTAGGGGGAGGCACGCTTACAAAATGGATGCGTGACTATGGATCAGCCTGCTGGCATGCAAAAAAGAGGGTGACTTACATGGGACTTGATAAGCATAAAATAATAGCAGAAATAGAGCAGGGTGTAAGCTTATCTGAAATCCAGAAGAAATATAAAATCAGGTCAAAAAGAACACTTTATGATTGGATTCGTAAGAGCAGAAACGAAAATTCTCTATTAACTGATCCAACAAGAGTTGCTATGACTAAAAGCCCGGGGAAACCTGCCAGGGAATCTGCAGAGATTGAATCCTTGCAGAAAGCCCTGGATGATGCGCACCTGCAGGTAAAAGCCCTGAATATGATGATCGATTTAGCGGAAAAGGAGCTAAAAATCGATATCAGAAAAAAATCTGGCACCAAACAGTCCGGGAGATGAAAGCGAACTATACAAAAATCGGTATCGGGCGACTTTGTATGCTGTTTGGTAAAACCCGACATGCATTTTACGATAAAGCCTGGCATCTGCAGGAAAAAGCAGATTTACACCACCTGGTACTGGAGTTGGTGGCTCAGATCAGGCGCGAGATCCCGCGTATCGGTACGCCCAAACTTTATCGTATGCTAAAAAAGCCCCTTCAAAGCCAAGGACTAAAGATTGGCAGGGATGCCTTACATCAATTACTTTTAAATGAAGGATTAGTCATCCGGGGTAAAAAAAGGCATGTAAAAACAACCAACTCCAACCATTGGATGAGAAAATATCCGAATTTAATCAGGGGCATCACTGTTGACGAGTCAGAACAGATCTGGGTCTCAGATATTACCTACATCATGATAGGAGATGATTTTAATTATCTGTCCCTGATCACTGACGCTTATTCCAGACTCATCGTGGGCTATTGTCTTTATCATTCACTGGAAGCAGAAGGGCCCATCACTGCGCTAAAAATGGCACTGAGGCAAAGGATCAAACACACGTCTCTTATTCATCATTCCGACAGAGGGACCCAATATTGCAGCAGTGGTTATGTCGATTTATTGCAAGGAGAAAGAATCAGGATCAGCATGACAGAGAAGGGAGATCCTTATGAAAATGCCATTGCTGAAAGAGTCAATGGGATACTCAAAATGGATTTCAAGCTGGGCAGAGTATTCAAAAGCAAAGAGGAAGCTTTATGTGCAGTAACTGCAAGTATAAAGGCGTATAATATCATAAGACCTCATATGAGTTGTGATTATTTAACGCCCGAACAGGCACATCAGATGTATGGACCACTGAATAGGATGTGGAAAAATAAAAAGTATCCCAATCAATCCAAAGTATGTACAGAACAGTTGGTTTAAGGCACATTCCCGCACGGGAAATACAAAAATACCAGCCTCCATAAAGGCCTGCTTTATAAAGGCATTACAGAATGTCTGATCAGTTATAAACAAAAATGAGAGATGTTAACAAAAGAAAAAAGTAGCCAAAAAAGAAAAGATGTTAATAACCAGAATAACTCTCCGTTTCACTTTGAGTTATTTCCGGTTGTTAACACCCTTGCATCATCATTAGTATTATCAAATTTAATTTATATTTGTCCTGTCCTAAAGGACGTGTATAGCTATTCTAGTAGGATCAGAAACAACTGTATAGCTATTCCAGTCAAGAATCTTAAAACTGTATAGTAATTTTAGGAAAGGACA
>CAZCND010000056.1:0-1763 GCA_964500195.1 uncultured Candidatus Saccharibacteria bacterium
AGAATAAGAGTTCTTCTTTGTTTAAGTTCCATGCCAGAAAGTATTGCCCACCATTACCAAACATTTTTGATGTATAATAATCAATAATTTAAAAACTTTTGGATATGAGAAAAGAACCTCAATATAATGAATCAGATTTAAAGGACCACTTAGGAGTGTGGCTATGGATTCAAAATGAAAAAAGGGAGATTCTAATGCAATATCACAAAAAGTTTGGATGTTGGACTATACCATTAGAGAAATCAGATCCAGGAGAAACTTTGGAAGATGCAGTCATTAGAACAGGTAGGGAGGAATTAGGCATAGATATTAAAGAATATGAAATAGTACATCAGCAAGAAAATAGCTATCTCAGAGACGGTCAAAATGTAACTGTAAGAGCATCTTTAATAAAAGTAAATTCTTTTGATGGAAACCCTTCAAATATGGAACCAGAGAAACATACAGATTTTGGATGGAAATCAGTAGAATTTGTTAGTGAGTTGGATAATTCTACAGATGCTGTAAAAGCGTTACAGGAATATATAGAGAGAAAGTAGATATTTAAGTTCCATGCCTGAAAGTATATCCCACCATTCCTAAGGATTCACCCTTATGATAATATATTGATATGACAATAGAATCTGAAAAAGAAATAAAAGCTCATATTGCACTAGGTATTATTCAGAATGAAAATGGTGAAGTGCTTATTATCCAAAGAGTAAAGGAAGAAAAAGGTACAGGAGAAGTTAAACTGAGCTGGGCATTTCCAGGTGGGAAAATAGAGGAAGGGGAAGACAATGTAAGTGCTTCTGCTAGGGAAGTATTAGAAGAAACTGGATATTCTGTAAAAATCAATAATCAAATCTCAGGGAGAAAGCATCCTCAATTTCCGGTATATATTCACTATATGTCTGGACAGTTAATATCCTCAGAACAGGTTGATTATGATAAATCTGAAATAAGAGATATTAGGTGGATTAAACCTGAATTATTGAAAGACTATTTTACAACAGATTTTGATGAGAAGGTTCAGACTTTCTTAGAAATTAACCAGAGAGGTTAATAATCAACGGGTAAGGATTTTTAAGTTCCATGCACTTTAATATCGCCCGCCATTATCTTTTCCCTTAATTATAAGCTTTCAGTAGACACTATTATTAAATCAAAAGAATAGTATATAATTCTTATTAAAATAACTTAAGGTCTGTATTCATGGGAGAACCAATTGAAACACCACTAAGAGAAATTCATAGAGATATAGTATCCGCATTAATCTTTTCCTCAGATGGAAAGTTATTAATGGGGAAGAAAGACCCTAATAAAGGAGGCGTGTATGCTTATTGTTGGCATATTCCAGGGGGTGGTATAGATGACGGAGAGGATAAAATCACCGCATTAATTAGAGAGGTAAATGAAGAAACAGGTTTACACATAGACTCTGCAGATTTAGTTGATGATTTAGGGAGAGGTGATTCCAAAAAGACCTTAAAGGAGACTGGAGAAGAAGTTCTGTGCCATATGACATTCAATGTATACAAAGCTACAATTACCAAACCAGCAGACAAAATACCTCTTACATCTACAGATGACTTAGTTGAGTTAAAGTGGTTTACACCTGAGGAACTAAAAGGCATAGAATTAACACCACCTAGTATAGAATTGTTCAAAAGATTAGAGATGACAGATTAGAATTCCAGAGCGCTTAAGTTCCATGCTTTTTAATATCGCCCACCATTACTGATTCTTCTGATATAATTAAATATGTGGCAATGCCCTGAATG
>CAZCND010000057.1:0-1734 GCA_964500195.1 uncultured Candidatus Saccharibacteria bacterium
CCGGGACGACACCTGATGGTGATATTGAGCCACCGGTCCCGGCTGTAGCTGTAATATTAAATGTATCAGGAGTAAATACCGCTTCAATTATGTGATCTTCCTGAATATTTGCGAATCCAGAATACACGTAAGGATTTGAGAAAGGACCCGAAAGCGGAATCCCATCAACCAATATGGAAGAAATACGATTGCAGTCACCGGCAGTGATGGTATATATGGGACTTGAACCACAAAGAACGGGGCCAGTCCCTGGAGAAATCACTCCATTCCCCGTTATTATTGTCGTGATTGTTAAAGGACTTTCAATAAATACTGCTTCTATTGTGTGATCTTCCTGGACATTCGAGAAACCAGAGTAATTATAGGGGCTTTCAAATGGGCCAGTAAGGGCGTTTCCATCAACAATGATAGAAGAAATTCGGTTACAGGGATCAGCAGTAATAGTATACACCGGACTTGAATCACAGAGAACGGGACCACTTCCAGGAGTTATTGTACCACTACCGGTTGTACTTGTTGTAATATTATAGGAGATTCCAGTGAAAACAGCCGAAAGAGTATGATCTTGCTGAACATTCGTGAATCCCGAATACACATACGGATTTGAGAAAGGACCCGAAAGCGGAATCCCATCAACCAATATGGAGGAAATATAATTACAGGGATCAGCAGTGATGGTATACATGGGACTTGAACCACAAAGAACGGGGCCAGTCCCTGGAGAAATCACTCCATTCCCCGTAACACTAGTAGTTATGTTATAGGGTATTTCCGTAAAAACAGCTTCCAGAATGTAGTCTTTTTGAACATTTGTGAACCCGGAATATACATAGGGATTCGAGAAAGGACCGGGGATCGAGACACCGTCAACCAAAACATCAGAGATCTTATAACAGGGATCAGGAGTAATCGTAAAAGCCTTATCATTTCCACAAGGAATAGAGAAAATACCTGAAGGGCTTATGGAACCACCAGGACCAAAAATCGATTCGATCTGGTATGTTGTTCCGGAGTGTTCAAAATGAACCTCAATTTTATGGTTGGATTGTACACTTTCAAACGTATAGGAACTAATAGGACCTTGTGAGACATCATCAATCAAAACATCAGAGATCACATAACAAGGATCGGCAGTGATCGTATAAGCCTGATTATTTCCACAAGTAATTGAGGTAATGTCTGAAGGGCTTATGGAACCACCAGGGCCAGAAATTGATTCGATCTGGTAAGAATTCCCGGGATTTTCAAACCGAACTTCGATTTTATGATTAGCAGCTACTTTTTCAAATGTATAGGAACTAATAGGACCCTGTGAGGCATCATCAACCAAAACATCAGAGATCGCATAACAGGGATCAGGAGTAATCGTATAAATCTGATCACTTCCACAAGACAGAGTTATCTCACCTGATGGTGATATTGAGCCACCTGCAGTTGAGGTAGAGGTAATTTTCACTGAACAACTACAATCCACCGCCAGAACGTCACGTGGAGGGGGTTCTACAGAACCAGCGCAATTCGAAGCTCGTAATATTACCGAATGGGATCCCGGTTGGGTGAACACATGGTAATGGTTCTGCTCGTTATATTGAATACCATCAATTATCCAGGCATATGATATTGGTTCAGAACCTTCAGAGTGCGACGATCTTAATAAAACCCGGGAGTTAATACATATTGTATCAGGTGTGTAACTAAAAGACAAGCCACTAATTGGAGTACACTCAGTTATTT
>CAZCND010000058.1:0-1331 GCA_964500195.1 uncultured Candidatus Saccharibacteria bacterium
CTTGAAAGCCGGAGGACGACGGTCCGAGGCGGGGTCGCGGGTTTTTTCAGCAGAAAAAAACCTGTGACCAAGTCCCATCGGCCGCGCAAATGAAAAACACCTATTTTGTATAGGTGTTTTTCTGTGGACTAATTAGACAAGGAACTGCTTGGATTAAATGTACCACCAAATCGTTTGCATTTTATATAATACTTGTGCTATAATATAGTTACTAAACGTGAAAGGCATCCTATATGGGTGCCTTTCCTCGTTTTCTGGTACTTCTATCTCATTTTTATTCGTTCCCGTAGATATTCAAAATCTCGGAAATTATCGCTAGCGAATTGTTTTATTTCTTTGGCCGTCCTATTGCCTCTGCCTAGTACTATAACTTCTTTACCAATTTTTTTAATATATTTTAGAACGGGCAGGAAATCTCCATCTCCCGAAAGTATAAGAGCTCTATCAAAATTATCTTTTTCTTTCATTAAATAAAATGCCATATCAACATCGCAGTTTGCTTTACGTTTTGTAGTACCATCTTCTTGATCATACATTTTTACTGGTTTTAAAAATAGATGATAACCAAATTCTAATAACTTTAAGTAAAAACGCACTCGTTGTAAATGCCTACTTACAAGTAATAATTCTGCTTCATTAAGATCTTTACCTTTATTCTCAATTAGTTTTAATAGGTATTTTTCTAATTCAGCGATTGGGACAGTTTCATCTTTTTGATAGTCATATTTGAAGTTATATATTTCAACTCCACCAAAGTAAAAAATACAACTAGCATTATACTTTTCCTGTAAATAAAAAAGTAACTTTTTGTAATCAATTTTCCATCCGAGAGATTTTTCTCCACCATAGAAAAGATTTGAGGCATCTATAAAAGTGTACGTTTTTATAATAGATATTATAACACTTTTTTTAACTTAACCTTAATTCTGGTATATAAATATAACCATTATGTCCACTTATCCTAGTTTCCACTTCGTCCACTAAATCGCGCAACAAAACAATGAACCTAGTGTGGAACACTGGGCGATTTATTTTTACCGATTTTACGCTATCGCGCGTTTTCGGTAAGATTTATTTTGTAGCAGGTGTGGGGCTTGAACCCTCCTATTTTTTAAATTCTTGTTGCGGGACCCGGAATCGAACCAGGTTCTTAAGGTTATGAGCCTTACGAGATACCATTTCTCTATCCCGCGATATTACTTAATTTCAAATCATCACGACCCCTTTATACTTCCTTGCTCATAACCTTAGGGTTATGAGAACTATCAGTCCTTTGCGAGATACCATTTCTCTATCCCGCGATATTACTTAATTTCAAATCATCACGACCC
>CAZCND010000058.1:1431-1708 GCA_964500195.1 uncultured Candidatus Saccharibacteria bacterium
ATCAGTCCTTTGCGAGATACCATTTCTCTATCCCGCGATATTACTTAATTTCAAACCTTATTGCTAAAGAAAAAACTTAAACCACTCACTATTTAGGTGAAGATTGTTAGATTTTTCTATTGCTTTATATAATAACTTATTGTGGTATAAATTGCAACTATTTTCATTTTATAGTATTGTTTATACTAGGATGTTTTTTAAAAATATCCTTTTTCTTTTAATGCCGTTGTAGCTCAGTTGGTAGAGCACTCCCATGGTAAGGGAGAGGTCATCGGTT
>CAZCND010000059.1:0-1694 GCA_964500195.1 uncultured Candidatus Saccharibacteria bacterium
ATAGTGCCATGCCATATCATCTACTCTAGTTGTCGAAACTGCGGTAGCAGTACCACCATTAATTCCAAAAGCTGCTAAACCGCTAGAATTTACATACAAAGCAAACCCTTGAGTACTATTTAATCTGTCATATATGGTTTCTGTTGAAGACACTGTACTATCAGTTTTTATCCATGCTGCAACAGAAACATATGCTGGATCTAGACCACTGTTACAACCTTCAATATAGCATTCATCAATTGGAATATAGTCACTGCTTCCATTAAACACTCTTGCACCGCCAATTTTTCCAGAAGAAAATGATGTCCCATAAAAAGTACCGTTATTCTTTCTATTGCTACTATCATAGACTGTACTTCCACTTGCTGTTGCTTCATTTAGATGCCAATAGGCAACTGTATCACTATCTGGTTCATAATTCTTGAAGAATGACTCTGATGTGTTTGCACTTAGATATGTACCTGGTCTATCAGCTGCTAAATTGAAAGAAATAGAAGATTTAGAAGATAAATCTTTAGAATCAAAGTATCTTGTAAGATTACTATATCTTCCAAGACTATATGCTTGAAGAATCTCTGCTTCAGAACGAATTTTGTTACTTAATCTAACCTCATCAATACTACCCTTTACACTCTGTATCGTATCAAACGGACACTTACCTATCATTACTGGTAAAGATACATTGTTGATTGTGCCTGCTGTACCTGTTGATGATCCTACTGATGTTCCATTGATATATATCGTTATTACTCCTGTACTACCATTGTAGGTTGCCGCTACATAGTTCCAGCTATTCACTGTCATTGCTGTTGTTGATGTGTACGAGTGAAGACCTCCTCCACTACCTTGAACATTAAAATGAGGTTTGTAATCTGTACTGTAACTCAAGTTGAATACTGATCCTGTACTTGCATTTGGATTCACCCATTGGGATACTATCCAGTTCCAAGACGAATCTGTTGCTGTTGGATATACCCAGGCCTCTGCTGTCATGCCATTGGTAAATCCTAAGTTTACTGATGATGTTTGAATATTATCTGAACTTGAACTAAAGGTTCTTGCTCCTCCTACCTTACCACTTGCATTGTACGAACCTCCACTTGGGGTTGCATTGTTACCATTTGGACTACTATCCTTAATGTAGGCTCCACTACCTCCTGTTTCGTCTAAACTCCAATAACCTACTGTATATCGATCAATAGCACTTTGTCCTGTAGTTATCTTACTGCTATTTCCACTACTTCCTACTTTAATAATTGAATCTGTAGAAGTTTTGAAATTATCAATTTTATCTTTTCCATTTGCATAATTAGAAGAAATTGTAGTTCCACTGAGTGCAGTATTGTAAAGTCGAACCTCATCAATTCCTCCTGAGAATGCATATGTGGAATCATAGTATGCACCAATATACAAATTTGAAGAGCTTGTATTGACTGGAGAGTTATAGGATGTTTGACTATCTACTACTCCATTTAGATACAATTTGAATTGCATAAAAGAAGCATCTTTGTCATATGTGCATGCAAAATATGTCCATTCATTACTATTTATGTTATACGAACTTTGAAGTACAGCAGCATCGTTGTTAATTCTGCAATACACAGTATTTCCAAGCATCGTAACTTGGTAATCACCCTGGCTACTATTAAATGGTCCTTTATATATAATTCCATCATTATCTGGAGCACTCGGAT
>CAZCND010000060.1:0-1667 GCA_964500195.1 uncultured Candidatus Saccharibacteria bacterium
TAATCATGGCCGACGAGAAGATTATTTTTTCTATGAACGGGGTCAGCAAGATCCTTCCTTCAAGCAATAAAGTCATTCTGAAAGGTATTTACCTTTCTTTTTTTTACGGAGCCAAAATAGGTGTTATAGGGCTCAACGGGTCCGGGAAATCCACGTTGCTGAAAATCATAGCCGGGATAGAAAAAGGCACAGAGGGCGAAGTGGTCTGGGCTCCCGGCTACTCTGTGGGTTACCTGGAACAGGAACCGCATCTTGACCCTGCCAAGACGGTGCGCCAGGTGGTGGAGGAAGGCGTACAGGAAGTGGCAGATCTGCTTAAAGAGTACGAGGCAGTGAACCTGAAGTTTGCAGAGCCTCTCGGCGATGAAGAAATGAATGATCTGATCCTGAAACAGGGCGAGCTGACCGAGAAGATAGACAACCTCGGCGCCTGGGATCTCGATGCCAAGTTGCAGCGGGCCATGGATGCTCTCCAATGCCCCAATCCCGAATGGCCGGTGAAGAATCTGAGCGGCGGCGAACGGCGCCGCGTGGCGCTGTGCCGCTTATTGCTCCGCGAACCGGACGTATTGTTGCTGGACGAGCCTACAAACCACCTGGATACGGAAAGCGTTCAGTGGCTCGAGGCTCATTTACAACAATACAAAGGCACTGTCATTGCCGTTACGCACGACCGCTATTTCCTGGACAACGTGGCCGGCTGGATCCTGGAGCTCGACCGCGGAGAAGGAATCCCCTGGAAAGGGAATTACTCTTCCTGGCTGGAACAAAAATCGGGACGGCTGGCAATGGAAGAAAAGCAGGAAAGCAAACGCCGCAAAACCCTGGAACGCGAACTGGAATGGGTGCGTATGGCGCCTAAAGCCCGTCACGCCAAATCCAAAGCCCGTCTTTCCGCCTATGAGAAAATGCTCAACGAGGACGGCCGGCAGAAAGAGGAACGGCTCGAGATTTTTATTCCCAACGGGCCGAGGCTGGGGGACCAGGTGATTGAGGCATCAGGTGTATCCAAGGCTTACGGAGACAAACTCCTCTTTGAAGATCTGAATTTCAAACTGCCTCCTGCCGGCATTGTAGGAGTTATCGGACCCAACGGGGCGGGTAAAACCACTTTGTTCCGGCTGATCATGGGTACCGAGACGCCCGATTCCGGTTCGTTCAGGGTAGGAGAAACGGTTCGTCTGGCTTACGTAGATCAGCAGCACAAGCAAATAGACGCGGAGAAGACCGTCTATCAAACCATTGCGCAGGATTCGGAATTCGTGAAACTGGCCAACAGAGAGGTAAACGCCCGCGCCTATGTGTCGCGGTTTAATTTTTCCGGCGCCGACCAGGAAAAGAAGTGCGGCATTCTGAGCGGAGGCGAACGGAACCGACTGCACCTGGCCCTCACATTGAAAGAAAATGCCAATGTTTTGTTACTTGACGAGCCTACCAACGACGTGGATGTGAATACCATCCGTGCCCTGGAGGAAGGTTTGGAGAGCTTTGCCGGCTGTGCCGTCATCGTGTCCCACGACCGTTGGTTCCTGGACCGGATTGCCACACATATCCTGGCTTTCGAAGGCGACTCCAAAGTCTATTTCTTTGAAGGCAGTTACAGCGAATACGAAGAAAACCGCAAACGCCGCCTGGGCACCGAGATCAAACCCTTCAAGTATAAAAAA
>CAZCND010000061.1:0-1591 GCA_964500195.1 uncultured Candidatus Saccharibacteria bacterium
TTTGATTCAATCCCATGGATCGGAAACCAGCCGATCTCTTTTACTTTATTGGGATACACTCCGGCGCCCAGCGCGTTGGCAATAAGCTGCGCGCCCAGGCAGATTCCCAGCACCGGTTTACTTTTAGCGATGGCATCCCAGATGAATTGTTTTTCGGCAACCAGCCAGGGGAATCGATCTTCGTCGTTGACACTCATCGGGCCGCCCATCACCACAAGAAGATCTATCGTTTTAAGATCGGGGAGTTTGGCCGATTCATAGAATCTGGTGCTGGTTATTTTAAAACCGGATTTTTTCAGCCAGGGCTCGATGCTGCCCAGCCCTTCGAAAGGAACATGCTGAAAGTAGTGCGCGCGCATGAAAGATTTTCCTCCGGCTATAATTCAAGTTTTTAGTATTTCAGTAAAATTTGCGGCAAATGGCTGATGGGCAAGGACTCGAACCTCGATTCACAGGGCCAGAACCTGTTGTCCTACCTTTAGACGACCCATCAGCAAAATTCATTCAAAGATCATCTACCAAAACACACCCGCATTTAAATTTAGAATGCGTAACTCACTACAATGCCGCCATACAGAAAATTGCCGTCCTTATCGGAGGGATCGATATCTCCTTTCAGTCCGCGGGCTTTCATCTCGTATTTCGCATCATCGGAAAGCGGAAAGACGTAGGTCAGCACGGGACTGATTGTCAAATGGCCGGTTACGGCAATCGGCAGAGAAACGGAGACAACACCGTCGTGTAAATTATTAAATTTATCGGTCGTGGCCAATGAACCGCTGTCAAATTCCGGATACGTTGTTTCATCCTCGCTTCTCAAATAACTTGCTTGAGCAGCAAATTTCAGACCAACTTTTTCATGCAACGCAAAAGTATGAGAAATTCCCAGTGTAGCATACCACTGATTGTAGTAATCGAACTCTTTATAAACAGTCAGCGTCGGAGCAAGAATCGTGTCAAGTCCAAGCATTACAAACACTTCCTGTGAATCCGGCAGATCAGCGCCGCCCTGAACGGCTCCTGCCAGGCCGTAATATATGTAACCTATGCCCGCCTGCAAAATCCCGAATTTATGCAAATAGGACAGGGTAACATCCGTCTCGGTGAAGTTGGATGAATAATCCACATCGAGAGCAGAGTACGGTTTTGTATCAAGATTTCCCCAGACATTGGCGGCAAAGCCTTTATAAGCGGCGGTGACGGAGGGTTGAATGACCACACTGTGACGGGTCAACTCCTGTCCGCGCCAGATGTAGGCGCTCAAAACACTTGCCGCAATCTCGCCGGTCACTTTATCTTCCGGCTGATCTTGCTCCACCGGTTTGACTTCCGTTGATGCGTTATCTCCCTGTTTCGGATCGGCAGGAACTATTTCTTCATCCGCCCAACTCATCACGGGCAGCAATGCCAGGATCAGAGTCAGCAAAACCATGATTATTCCAGTTTTTAAATTATCTTTCATCTTTTTCATTCTCCTTTACAATTATTTTAATTCGAATCGGGCGCAATCAATTTCATATTGATGAATTTTATCCGCCAGAAAACTTTCCTTAATTCCCAAAAGTGAAGCCGCTTCCGATTGATCGCCTTT
>CAZCND010000062.1:0-1521 GCA_964500195.1 uncultured Candidatus Saccharibacteria bacterium
ATCCTGTATCCAGCAAGTTCTTTATTTACAAGATTTTTTGCTTTTTCACGCAAAATTTCCAAACTTATTCTTTCCTTTTGCCGTTTCACTTCGGCAATGATTGCCGTCTTTTCGTATTCGTTAATAGCCACAATATCTATCTCATTCCTGTTCCCGCTCTCCCAATACGAGCCAATTGCAGAAAGATTTTCTTCTTTCATTATTTTTTCGCGAAAATACCGCTCCAATATTTGTCCGCTGTAAGTATTGTAATCCCGATAGACTATACTTTTCAAATAATCAAAACTTTCTGTTTCCACAGCTCCGCTGTATTTATATATGAACCGAAACCAGAAATTCAAAAAATTATCGTTGAGCCGATATTTCACATTTTTTCCGGCAGGTTTTGACAAAATGGGACGAACCTTGGTTATAAGACTGTATTCATTTTCCAATTTATCCAAAAAACCGCCGATGTTCATGTTCAAAACAGATTCTATTTCCGGACGTGAGGTTTTAGATAAGGCAATAAGAGAAAGTATTGAGAAATAATTACCATAGTCTCTGCCAAATTCATCAATCAACACATTTTTACCTTCATCCAGGAAAAGAGAGTTGTCTGAAAAAACCTCGTTTACAATGCTCTCCAGGGTGAACGCTTTTGCATCTGCCAACAACTCGACATATTTAGCAACACCGCCTGTAATAAGATAAAATGCAAGCAAGTCTTCATTGGAAAAATCGGGGCGATAGTCTCGTATTATTTCTTTAATTGTTTTAATATCAAATGATTTAACTTGTATTCTGGCTGTTGCTCTGCCAAAAAGAGGCTCCCTGGAGTTTTCAAAGATTTGTTTCATCAACGAATAAACAGACCCGCAAAGAATAAGATTAAGTTGGCTTCTGCTTTTATTCGCATCCCAAATATTTTGCATTTCGCTGTAAATGGAAGAATTAATGTTGCGAAACTCTTGAAATTCATCTATTATCAGAGTAAAATGCCTATTCTGCGAAAGTTCCATCAAATAACCGAAAACCTCTTTGAAAGAGCGTATCTCGCCATAAACCGTTGTTCCTAATTTTTCTTGGATTTCTGTTACAAATTCTTCACAAAGTAAAGCCTCATTCTTCTTTTCTATAAAGAAATATAGGGTCGGTTTTCCCCGAAATGTTTGCGTAAGTAATGTCGTTTTTCCAATGCGTCGTCGCCCCACAACAAACGTCATCTGTGCAGTTTCAAGCGATTTTTGCTCGGTATTCAGCAAAAGAGCAATTTCGTTCTCCCGGTCATAAAATTTGAGCATAGGTCAACTTTTTCTGCAAATTTAACAAATGAATTGTAACCACCATTACGGTAACGAAGGTTACGATCCTCACTTCTCACTTCTCACTTCTCACTGTTTTAAAGCAGTAATTGGCACGACATAAACCCCATCCGGACGCTTGTAGGCAGCATTGGACATACCACATATCACACATAGAAAGGTTGGTTCTGCACCCTGTTTGTTTTTGGCCGATTCGCAAATACGCAACAATTTTTTG
>CAZCND010000063.1:0-1491 GCA_964500195.1 uncultured Candidatus Saccharibacteria bacterium
AGACCAGCAGGCGCGCTGCCTGAACCTTCGTCTCCAGGCCGGCCATCTGAAACTGCGTATTCTGGAAAGCCGAGATGGGTTTTCCAAACTGTTTGCGTTCCTGGGTGTAGCGAATGGTTTCATCCATGGCACCCTGAGCAATGCCCAACGCCTGGGCGGCAATGCCTATCCGGCCCCCGTCCAGGGTGATCATGGCTATTTTGAAACCGGCACCCGGTTTTCCCAGAAGGTTTTCTTTGGGTATCCGACAATTTTCAAAGATCAGTTCCGCAGTCGCAGATCCTCTGATCCCCATTTTCTTTTCTTTCTTCCCAATGGAGAAACCCGGTGTGCCGGCTTCCACTATGAATGCAGAAATGCCTCTGGTGCCCTGCGATTTATCTGTCATGGCCATGACAACGAATACATCGGCATAGTTGGCGTTGGTAATGAATATCTTGGTTCCGTTCAGCACCCAACTGTCTCCGTTCTCCACGGCGTAAGTCTGCTGACCGGCCGCATCGGTTCCGGCGTTGGGCTCGGTAAGACCGAAAGCACCCAGCCATTCGCCCGAAGCCAGTTTGGGCAGGTATTTCATTTTCTGGGCTTCATTTCCGAACTGGAGGATAGGCTCTACGCACAGTGAAGTATGGGCACTCAGTATAACGCCCGTTGTACCGCAAACTCGCGAAAGCTCCTCTACTGCCATGATATACATCAGGTGAGACCCTCCGGCTCCTCCGTAGGCTACGGGTACTGAAATACCCATAAGCCCCGTTTCCGCCATTTTCTTGACTGTCTCTTCAGGAAAACGCTCTTCTTCGTCAATCTCCGCTGCCAGGGACTTCACTTCCCTTGTGGCAAATTCGCAGATCATCTGCTTGAAAAGTTCTTCTGTTTTATTAAATCCAAAATCCATTATCTATACTTTTTTTAGGATAACCGCCGTTCCCATGCCGCCTCCTATGCATAACGAGGCCATTCCGTAACGGGCATTGCGGCGTTTCATTTCATATATAAGACTGACTGTGATCCTGTTACCAGATGCCCCTATAGGATGGCCCAGTGCAATGGCACCGCCGTTTACATTGCAATGGTCCTCAAACCAGTTGTCATCCACCCCGTGTTCCTGTTTCAGGTGAGAAATCACACCAAGCGACTGTGCGGCAAAAGCCTCGTTCAGTTCAAGTACATCCATGTCCTTCAGGTTCATGCCGGCTTTTTGAAGCACCCTGGCAATAGCCGGTACCGGACCAAGCCCCATCACGGAAGGATCGACTCCCGCCTGTGCAGTGGCAACGATCTCTACCATGGGGGTCAGTTTATGTTCTTTCACTGCTTCCTCGGATGCCACAAGGACGAATGAAGCTCCGTCATTGATTCCCGATGAGTTCCCGGCGGTTACGGTTCCGTCTTTCTTGAAGGCAGGACGTAACCCGGCCATTTTTTCCCTGCTCGTACTTCTGTTGGGAAATTCATCGGTATCGAACACAACCGTTTCTTTTTTCTTTG
>CAZCND010000064.1:0-1448 GCA_964500195.1 uncultured Candidatus Saccharibacteria bacterium
ACGGCCTTCGACGAAAGTGTGTCATAGCGGATACCTGACGGTTGCAAGAAAATAAACGAACACTAAAAAAGAGCAATTATTGGATATTTTCCTAGACCTTTTTTAGAGGAAATGCGTCATTATTCATTATAGATGCTCAGTTACCAGTTGCTCGTATAACAAGAAGCCCACAGTTTTGAGCATGGGTAATTACATTTTCTTCGGTGTGGATAAAGGCAGCAGTTCCGTACATTTTTTCATGGAACTCCAGCAACCATTCCCTGACCCGACTGAGCTTTGATATGAAATGAGCGGTATTCTCAGTTTTTAAGATGGGTGTGGTCTATGACCCAAACCTTGGATTATTCCATAGATTTCTGCGTATGGGGTCATAATGTAGTACATTGACCTGAGTGTTCGATGAACACCTGTTGAAGACAGTGTGCCACAGAAGGCACCAATCGGTTGCGAGGGGGTATTGTTTGGTTCCCGGATAGCTCGTTCATTAACGATGATCTGTTGGGTAAGGCGATATTCTTGTGAAGGGGCTATTGAGGGATAGTATAAGAGAGATAATAGAATCTCCCTCAAAGATGATCTATCCAAAAAAGTACGTATAATTAGATTGATTCTTGGTTATTATGTCTGATTCAGATAAGAAACAATATCATATTTGTGTTAAAGGAAAAGTTCAAAGGGTGGATTTCGCGATAAAATTGAGGATCTTGCAGATGATCTTGGATTAACCGGGTATGTTCAAAACCAGTCCGCGAAAGATGTGGTCATTGTCGTTGAGGGCGAGGATGAAATAATCACCCATTTTGTATCGTCAATCCGGAATATTCCTCCTCCTGTAAAAATAAAATCCATTGATGTTTCTGAGCGACCGTATTCTGGAACGTTCTCAGAGTTTACCATCATTCGAGGAGAGATGATGGAAGAACTTTCAGAAAGGTTTGATTCTGCAATATATTACTTAAATAATATCGATATAAAGCAGGATAAGATGCTCGAGAAACAGAATACTGGTATTGGACTTCAAATAGAGACATTAAATGAGATTAAAGGGGTACGTAAAGATTTCCAGAAAACATTTACCGAAGAGTTGATTGAGATCCGTGGCGAGATTCGGGAACTAGGGACAGCCATGATACAAACCGGGTACCGGAAGAAAGCAGATGTACAATAATATGCCTTAATATTACGAATAATCTGTTTATGTTTTTTCAATCATTAACGTCATTTTTACAGTTTCAATTTGGATACATAAGAGAAATAGGTATTTCCAAAATGAGAGATTTGATCACACAATCAGATCAGATATCGACATTTGCCGAATTTTTCTCTGGGAAACTATTTATTAGGATACTCACAACCTTGTTTTGTTGATGCTGAGAGTATCAGCATGAAATGTAGGAGGAAATTTACGTGAAGTTCGGATACGCAATTGTTCTTGCACTGGTTGCACT
>CAZCND010000065.1:0-1426 GCA_964500195.1 uncultured Candidatus Saccharibacteria bacterium
CCACCATTATTTATATCCTTGTCCTATTTACTTTCTCTCTACCTATGTGTTGATTTATATGCTTTGTATAATATCCATCAACCCTCTTCCTATAATCCACACCATTAGTCTTAAAATATTGGAATATATCTAAATAATATTCAGAAGGTATATCAGAGGGTACATAATAACTATTCCTTTCCAATTGAACTCTTATATGTTTCAACTGATTAGATGTAAAAAGCTTTTTTAATGTATCTAACACATTCCCATTCATTTGGTTAAAAATATATGTAATAAAGTCTCTATATAATTTGAACTCTATTTCAGGGTTATCTTTCTTCATAATCTTGAGTAAAACGACATCTACAGAAGGTATGGGATTAAAATCTCTCTTTTCAAAATCCTCAGTAATACATAAATCATAAATTGAAGAAAGTATTGTAGCTATCTGTGTGTTTTTTAATATACCCACATATCTTTCACTGGATTCCTTTTGAACAAATAGGTACGCCTCTGTTAATTTAGAATCTGTCTCTGTAATCTTGTTAATGATATCTGATGTTAAAGAAAAAGGTATATTTGCAAATACTTTGTATTCTTTATTTGGTAATGTAGAGGTAAGGAAATTCTCATTCTTTAAAACAACATTAGGATTATCTTTAAATAGTTCTTCCAATATACCAAAATATTTTGAATCTAATTCATACGCAATTACATTGTCACAATGTTTTACTAATTCTTGTGTTATAAAACCCTTACCTGCTCCTATGTCAATTACAGTATCAAAGCTATTTAAATTTATAGCATCTATAACTCTTTTTAGATTTTCTTTGTTAATGTATAAGTTTTGAGTATATTTAATATCTACCATATATGAATTATATCATCATGATTAAGGAAAGATGACTTTTAATTTCCATGCCTGGAAGTGTAACCCACCATTATTATTTCCTGTTATAATAAGATATTAAGTTTATCTTTTAGCTTTATGCCAAATCATGAAAGCATAGAAGAGAGATCAAAAAGAATCTTAAATGAGCTACTAACCAAATATCCAAACAAATCCGCTTATGACCTAGATGGAAGAGGATTACATTTTGTATGTGAGATAGAGCCAGTTAACGAACATCCAGAATATGACAGAGCTGTAGAAGTAATCATCTCAAGCAAACCTCATAAGCATATTAAAATGATACAAGATTACTTCATTCAAAAAGGTATATTAGAGTTACATGTTGATAATCGTGTAATTATTCTTAAAGAAGGAGATAAATACAAAATAGAACCTGGTAAAATTTATTGGGCAAAAAGTGATAAAGAATGTTGGCTTGAAATATATTCAGAACCAGGTTGGACTAAAGAAGACCATATTCAAGTTAACCAAGAAATAGAATAAGAGTTCTTCTTTGTTTAAGTTCCATGCCAGAAAGTATTGCCCACCATT
>CAZCND010000066.1:0-1377 GCA_964500195.1 uncultured Candidatus Saccharibacteria bacterium
ATGTTTCCATTGACATCCAGAAGATAATGCACGGGAATTATTTTATCTGAATGAGCAAGTTTACATCTTGGCCTGACAGGTTTCAAGGTCAACATTGAGTCTTCATGATTTTGGAGAAAATAGTATTTGGCAGAATTGTAAGGATCTACAAAAGAATGTGAATATACTTTATGTTTGACTGAATTTCTCATAACATAGATTATCTTTTCTACAAGCTTCTCCTTACTATTCAACAAACCTGCACTATACCCGTTCCGTCCTACTGAGCCGATTGTACTGTGAACTATCTGATAATACTTTGAATAGCTAATTCTCAAAGCTTGTATAAACCTCTGCGGATTTTCACACTCCAGAATTAAATGAAAATGATTGGATAAAACATCATAAGCCCATATTTTAATCCCATAATTAAAACTGTAAACTCCCAGAAGATCAATAAAGTGAAGAACATCACTTTTATTTAAAAACATACTCTGCCCGCCATTTCCCTGTACACATACATGCCATAATTTTCCCTGCATACCTCGCTCCTCTTAAATATTGAGTTCAAACTTACTGTTTTCAGGAAACAAAAACAAAAAAAAAGAAAAATTGCACAGGCAAACCCGGATTACTGCGCAAGGTAATTTTTGAGAAATATAGACGACAGTATATCAAGCGTTTAAAAATCAGAAATTTCTTCTTGCGCGGCACTCCGGGTTTACCCACCCTTTATCGGGCCGCGTTCAGGGTTTCCGATATTTTTGCTGCAGTTTCTTCATTTTCCAGTCCGTTCATGAGGGCCATGCCGTTCCGGATTTCTGCCATTACGGTTGTGAGTGTATAAATCCGGTCATTAATGACAAAGGCGATCATCTTTCCTGTGTTATTCCTTGTGAATTCGGCCCATTTGACAGCTCCTTTCTGTGTGAAATAGATCTCAACGGCATTATTAACCGCTTTCGTTTTTTTGATATCGGAACCCGTGACGGCCGGTTGCTTTTTAACTGCAACAACAGCGTAGTAGTTTTTTTCAGGATCTACCGGCTGGGCTGTAAGAAGAAACCCGATGGAGTCGGTCCCTTTATTCAGAACAGATGTCGCGGAATCTACATGGGAATAGGCAACGACCGGAGAAAGCGGGTCTGTGTTCGGGATAACTTTGGTTGTGGCCAGTTCTCCTGTTCCCTGAGACAAAAGATCTTGCCCCATAACGGTTTCATAGATCCCAAATTGTCCAAATTGTCCGGATTGTCCGGATTTTTCTTTACCGCCGTTGTTTGTATTGCACGAGATTAGTGTCACCAGTGCTAAAAGCACATAAGCGGAAATTTGTTTCATAATTAATCAGTTGTCGTTTTTATATTGTTTAAAATATTCGTCAATTGCATTGACGTA
>CAZCND010000067.1:0-1365 GCA_964500195.1 uncultured Candidatus Saccharibacteria bacterium
CCATATCCTCCGCCATTTTCAACATGTTCCAACAAGACACAGGCATTCTACTCAACCCTATCCCGAAATAAAATGATTTCTGTTGTATAATTAACCATAATCCAATATATTCATACAAACTATGAGAGAATTTAGAAAAAATATTTTTATTAGTGATAATGATGTGCTGAAGTCCTTCAGTTTGAGAGCAAGTACAATAGTACAGGTAGAAGACAAATATCTCATGGTTCTTAATGAGGGAGCAAGTAAATACAAACATCCAGGTGGACATATAAATCTCAGTGAATCACTCCTTGAAGGTCTCAAGAGAGAATTAAAAGAAGAAATTGGCTTGGAAATTAAAGATGCAGATACAGAGAAGATTTTCTTTGATACTGTATTTAAAGATGGTAATGCAATGATTAACTCTATCTTTCAAATACAGATAGATTTAGAAACTGCAGAAGAAGTAATTGCTAATTCCCCTCTTCCAACAAAGTTATTCAAATTAGAAGAATTAAACGAAGATAATACATGGGAGTCTGAGATTAATGCAATTAAGTTTTACATAGAAGAAAATAAATTCAAATAGCATTGTGGATTATCAAGAAATAAACAAACAAAACCTATCTAAATGGATAGATACTCTTAAATACCTAACTTCTGTTCTAAAAAAGAATGATATTAAATACTATCTCTCAGCGTCAGGACTAGAATACATACTTGGTAGTAAAACATATCCCTATGATATAGATTTGTTCGTATCAAGAAAAAATGTCGAGAAAGCTTTAGAACTATTAAGACCACTTTCCATAACACAAATACAGGAATGGAATAATAGATATGTAGAATTTCAAGGAAATTGTAATGGTACCCCTTTTGAAATATGTGAATGGGAAGAAGAGCCTAATAAAATTATACAAAAGGAGTTTAAAGATTTTGAAGTTTCAATAATTGGGTAATATTTATATTGTTCAGATCTTTGTTTTGGATATTGTTCGATATCCCCAACCATTTTCAATATGTTCCAACAAGACCCGTCCACTATGTTTCAAAACCCTTATGGGGATTGAGTTATTTAGACTCTAAAAAGTGAAAGTTCTAAAAGTAAGGCCTGGTGGATGAAAAGAGTCAAAAAAGAGATGTTTTTAAGAGCTCTTGGTTCGAAGGTAGAATCCTTATGTTAACTTATAAGAGAAGACTCACTATGAAATTATTCCTTATCAGCCTCTCTAATAATCTTAGTTATCTTTGGCTCTTCTAATATACTAATATGTCCACAATTAGAAATCACTTTTGTCTCTACTCCAATCTCATCTTTAAATTTCTTTGCAACTTCTTTTTGTACTTCCTCGTCTCTTTCTCCAATTACAACCTCAACAGGAC
>CAZCND010000068.1:0-1342 GCA_964500195.1 uncultured Candidatus Saccharibacteria bacterium
TGCTTATTTTACTTAGATAATTACAGCTTTCGCTATTGCGGTCGTACTGTAATCCTTTGTAGGGGGTAAAAGAGTGTAATATTTTAAAAAGCTTATAAAACAAAATCTAAAAAACACTGAGGAAATATCCAGTTCACTGGATAGCCGAAGGGTTAAAATATCTTTTATTTCTAATACTTACACAACTAAGGTGTTTTTCTTTATTTTATCTATATTGGTCTTGAATAGTCTCCCGCTTGAAGCTGGAGCTTTTCTTTTGGGTAAAAAGGTTAAGGCCGATGAGGTGGAAACAATAGAAGAAGCCACCCCTAACCACTTGAATTCTCAAAATATGCCTCTTTTGGAAATAACATCTAATCCTAATTTAGATAATAAAGAAAGCGAGAACACTTTAATCGTTCAAGATGATTCATTTATATATAATAATATGCCTTTCTGGATAGAAAACTTAGAAACAGAAAAAAGCTCTTTGTCTGAAAAAATAATTGTTTATACTGTAAAAGAAGGAGATACGTTATCAGAAATTGCTGAATTGTTTGATGTTTCAACAAACACAATTAGATGGGAGAATAATATTTCTGGAGAAAAGATAATGGTTGGTCAAAAATTAAACATATTACCTGTTACCGGTGTAAAACACATAGTTAAAAAAGGAGATACTGTAAGCAAAATAGCTAATAATTATGATGCTGAAAGCGAAGATGTTTTTATTTTTAACGATATATCTAAAGAAAGCATATTAAATGTTGGAGACGTTGTCTTTGTGCCAAACGGAATTATTAAACAGGTTTCAAACAGTAAGTCTTCTTCAGGAGTCAAATCTTCAAATACAAAAGTTGATACTGGTTATTATGCTAGGCCGATTGCTGGGGGCAGAGTTACTTCTCCTTATGGATCAAGGAAGGGAGGTTTTCACTATGGAGTGGATCTTGCTGTAGACGGAAGAACGGGACATCCCATTATGGCATCTGCAAACGGAGAAGTGATAAAAGTAGTATCAGGTTGCAAGGTTGGAAATACTAGTTGTGGTGGTAGATATGGAAACTATATTGTTATTAAACACAATAATGGAACTAAAACAATTTATGCCCACTTGGAAAAAGTACAGGTTTCAGTGGGGGATAAGGTAAATCAGGGAGAAAAGATTGGGACACTGGGAAATACGGGAAGATCAACTGGCCCACATCTACACTTTGAGATAGAAAATGCAAATGGATCCAAGATGAAACCTCCGTTCTAAAAATAATAGCCCCAACGGGGCTATTATTTTGTGAAATCCTTTCTACTGCCTCACGTAAAAGATTGTTGTTTCAAAAAACATTGCGGAGGACGACGGTCCGAG
>CAZCND010000069.1:0-1338 GCA_964500195.1 uncultured Candidatus Saccharibacteria bacterium
TTCAAAAATATATGGCCGTAGCTTGCCACCCTTGTATTCATATATAGGGTGACTAGTCGTTAGTCTAAACGAAGTTGTTGTATTATACATATGACCCAAAAGCATGTACACAAAACCATCGTCTGTTGTAGGTAGTGTTTGTGTCAAAAAGTCTGTGCTCCCCGCCACTCCAGCTCCCGCTAAAACAAAATTTCCATTTGCATTTATTGTTCCCTTCAAATAAATAGGAGTGTAAGCAGTAAAGCCTGAAGCTTGGTTAGCTGTATAATTTAAAGATGTAGAACTTGCTCCTTCATACCAATATGAGCTATTTGCTTCACCTGTTGCAAGTGGGGTGGTTCGTCCGTAGTACAAAACAGGAGTCATTGGATTAAACTCTACACTTGAAACTGTCTTCGTCGTAGCTGTTCCATTTTCTGCTGTTAAAGGATAAACCTTTCCATCTGTTGCTCCAAACATTACTAATTTATAACTATTTATAGGAGCACCTGCTTGTAACGTAGAATTCCATCTGACAGTATAAGATTCTGTCCCGTCTGCATAATATGGTTCGACATACCAGCACCCTCCATTTTTGGTTGATGAATAAGTTAGAGTAATGACTGATGTAGCTGGATAATGAGTGGTTAATTTTGTTGCACCATAAAGATAGACTGTTTTTGCTCCCAAACCTCCAATATTTAATGTCGTCGTTGATGCCCCAGCAATCGGAATGTAATAACGAACAGTCAAACCATCATAATATGAAGTGATTTTTTCATTTGTTCCCAACCAAGTTCCAGCTACCGTCCCCGTCCCTTCTATATAGAAAGTACTATCAGAATATGAAGCAAAATCTGAAGAGTGTTTACCGTCAAGTAAGTCAGCGTTTAAATTTGGGTTCATTGTGGTGGAAGTTATATTGAATGGAGCGGTACCATCTGCAAGAGTAGAAGTCAATTGTCCAGACATACTAAGAGTTGTGATTCCAGAAATTGCCCCTAGAGAAGAAATATCCCAATCATTTGAATTAATAGCAACATCATCTCCCCCATCGCCAAGAACAATTGCTCCGTTGGCGGTTAAAGTACTGCTTGCTGTTAGTGCCCCATTAAATGTCTTTGCTCCTGCAAATGTTTGAGTTCCAGTTGTAATAATACCTCCATATGAAGCACTTGCTGGTTCAAGATTTAATACTTGTCCTGTGAGAGTCATGCCGTTTGCATTTGGAGATGAACCTATAGCTCCGAGAGTTACTGCATTGTGAGAGGCTGCTGTGATGTCTGACATAAAGGCAACGGTTTCTCTTGTAGTTGATGGAGTGAAGAAGAGATCTGTTCCGTTGTATTCCATTGCTCC
>CAZCND010000070.1:0-1333 GCA_964500195.1 uncultured Candidatus Saccharibacteria bacterium
CGTTAGCACTCATTTTAAAAGACAACGCAAATGGAACAAGACCTAAATAGATTTATTAAAGCACAGGAAAACTCTTTTGAACAAGCTCTTTCTGAAATAAAATCAGGAAGAAAAAGAAGTCATTGGATGTGGTACATATTCCCGCAATTTAAAGGGTTGGGCTTTAGCGAGACATCAAAGTATTATTCAATTAAGGACTTAGATGAAGCTAAAAGATATTTAAACCATCCAATTTTAGGAGAAAGACTAAAATTAATAACAAATGAACTTTTAGCCCTTAATGAGAATAATGCAAATAAAATATTTGGAAATCCTGATGACTTAAAGCTAAAATCGAGTATGACGTTATTTGCAGCAATTAATATATCGGAAGAAAATATTTTTAATGCTGTGTTAGACAAATATTTCAATGGACAAACTGATTATAAAACTTTAACCTTAATAAAAGAATAAATATGCCAAACGGTGGTTCAGATTGCTGTGGGACTTGTTGGTTTAACAGTAAAAATAACGGTGAGCAAGGTTATCAAGGCTCAGAAAAAGAAGGTGTTGTTATATGTACAATAAGAAATTTGGGAATTCCTGATCCGTTTTGGACATATTGCGCTAATCATCCACATCATAATCAAAACAAAATTGACTTGCCTTTAGGACCTGTATATATAAATGACGGTTACCCATATTCTAGAAAAGTATGGGTTAATCCGCCAGACAATGAAGAGATAAGAATGAAACTATTAGAACTTTTAGATAAAATATCTAATCAGCCAGAATTCAAATATCCATCTGAAACAGACCTTGAAGAAGAAATAATAAAACAACTCACAGCTCTCAAAGAAAAAAGAGCAATTGAAGGACTCAAAAGAATAATAAATCTTGATATTGAAGATTACCGTAATCAAAAGAACTTCATAATCAGAAATAAATCAATTATTGTTGGACAAGCAATAGAATCGTTACTTGAAATAACCAACGGAGAATTTATAGACGAAGTTGAGAAATTTATAAATTACGGAATTGAAGCTAATTTAACAGATAACTACGACCAAGAGAATGACAATTTTGCTGCCATAAGATATCATTTAGTAAGGGGACTGAGATATTGTGAAACTGAAAAAGCAAAAGAATTATTAACGACCGCATTAAAAGACCCTCATAATGAAGTAAAAGCTTTTGCTAATGAGATACTTAACAATAAAAACGAGTGCTAACAGCGTGTATGTGGCAATAGCGGGTGAAGTGGTAAATCAAAGGTATGTGCATCTAAGAAACTTTGTGATAAACGGGCAGGAAGGTGCTTCTAATCCGCTACTGCACATACACACAAAACGTT
>CAZCND010000071.1:0-1314 GCA_964500195.1 uncultured Candidatus Saccharibacteria bacterium
CTAGCTGTTGAGTGCCAGGACCTCGTGGACAGTTTTTGTGCCAGGAGATCGTGGACACTCAGGATTAATTAACGCAGTTTATATTGGAACTCCTCGACCTGGATTTTATCCAGGAAGAGCTTTAATTTTTGCTCTTTGACATTTACGGTAGCTATTACGTATTCATATTTCAATTCAGGCGGCACGGGAAAAGTCTCGCCAAATATGTCCAGTTTTAAGTTGCTTCGGATGAGACGGACAAAATGATACCTGCCTGTTTCCGGTTTCTTCAAGGGATGCTTCGGTGCATCAACTTCCTTCGGAAAACGCAATTTAACTTTTGATTCCGACAAAGCTTTCAGCGGCGTTTTTCCCTTGAGTTTACTGAATCGATACTTGCTATTGTGACGCTGCTCGAAAGCCAGTGAACCGATTTGAAGCTCCTCTTCCGCGTACATGATCTTCTTTTGAAGAAACATTTTCTGGTAGCGGTCATTAAACTGCTCCACCATTCCGTTTCTCCAGGGTTTGGCCATTGGAATAAACCAGGGCTCGATGCCGTGATTCAGGCAGAGTCGGATGAGTGGCCCCATGCCACGGGGATATTTCCGGCTGCCAAAGAAACTCAGGGCATTATCGATCTGGAGATTATTGGGCATCCCCAGGCGCTTCCAGATGTTCCAAAATCCGTCAATCATGGGCTGACTGGCTTTGGATGAGGTTGGATATAAGCCGCAGCGAACCGTGGCCGCATCAATCACATTGAGGCTGTAAAAGCGCACAGGACCTTTCAGGTAACATGGCCCTACCAGATCGGCTTGATGCGTCTGGTTGGCTTTAATAGACGGCAACACGGGATAGGCGGTTCCCTTTGCTTCGTATTTTCCTGTTCGCCGGTGGGTAAGGCAATGTCGGCTCAGGATCCGGTTAATGGTTCTGACAGACGGCAGCGGCTTTAGTGCCCGATCTTCCATCTCCCACTGGATCGCCTGAGCCCCGCAGAATAAGTCGTGATTGTAAAGATCAAGGCGGATGAACTTAACAATCTCCACCGTTTCTGCCGGGGTGATATTGGCAGTCTTTTTAGGGCGGCAGGATTGACTTTCACTCCAGGATGCATCGTGATCGTCATACCGTGAGACCCATTTATAGAGCCAGGATCTTGATTTACGGTATGATGCACAGATCGATTCCGGACTTTCACCGCCATGAAATCGCTCAACGGCCAAAATCCTTTGCTGTATGGGCTCTTCTTTCATGAACACCTCCAAATTGTCTCAGATGTCCATGAAATGACGTAATAGCTATTCGATTGTCAAAGAACTTTGTCCACGA
>CAZCND010000072.1:0-1287 GCA_964500195.1 uncultured Candidatus Saccharibacteria bacterium
TTCAGGCTAATTCTGTTGCTCTTGCTACTGATACAGAAGGGAACTATGTTGCAGGATTAACAAATGGAAATGGTATTGCAACTTCAGGAACGGCAGGAGAAGGTTGGTCGCCAACTATTGCTCTCGGTGCGCTAACTGCAAACTGGTCACAAACTGGAGCTTACGATATTGTTCTTGGAAATGCAGGATCTGAATTACAAATTATGGAATCAGCTGGTGCAACATATTATGGGACACTAGATGTAGGTGACTTGTCCACCAATCAAACATATACTTTTCCAAATAAATCAGGAACAGTTGCTATGACTTCCGATATAGTTGAAGTCGATACTCTAGCTACAGTTACTTCTCGTGGTTCAATCACCAACGGTCAATCAATTACAGTAGGCCCATCTGCAACTTACGACCCAATAATTATTTCTGCGAAAGCTAAAGGGACAACATCTTTCACTGGAACAATTACTTCAGCAGATTTAACAGGAAATGTGACTTGGACATTACCAGCAACTGGAGGAACAATAGCTTTGACTTCACAAATACCATCTGTTCCAACTGGTGCAAACCCAACAGCAACAATTGGTCTTAGTGCAATCAATGGAACAGCTACAACATTCATGCGTTCTGATGCTTCACCTGCACTTTCTCAAGCAATCACTCCAACATGGACAGGAGTTCATACATTCAATGCTATACCAAACTTCAACGGTGGAGTTACTGGAACTTCTGCACCGTTTACGGTGGATTCAACATTTAAAGTCACAAACCTAAATGCAGATTTGCTGGATGGACACGATACTTCATATTTTCAACCAGCAATAGAGACAACCATAGGAAATGTAGTGATAGATGAATATTATACAAGACGAAGAAAAAATATCATATCTGACAACGACGAAGAAGTTATGGAATTACGATATGTCTTTCCTTCCATAAACAGTCACTCGCAAAATATTAGAGATGCGGGTATTTATGGTTCTTACGACACATCAAAAGTCCAACATATTTGGTCTGCTGGTGGTGCATATAGGGTGGCATCTGATGGATCAACATTTGGAACACTTAAGGGTTTAGCATATCAATATAATGGATCTGCCGGAGGAGATGGAATATATATGGTTCAAGACGGGACAGCTACCGTTGGATTTGGAACAAATCTTTGGACAAGCGGAAAGGTTTTGGGAGCTACGGTCAATACAGGAAATGGAGATATGGAACTAGGGTCGGCTGATTTGGCTGATTTCTCAGCAAGTGGCACGGGGGTAATTCCAACTTCCGCTCAAATATTCA
>CAZCND010000073.1:0-1258 GCA_964500195.1 uncultured Candidatus Saccharibacteria bacterium
TCAGCCAGATGGATTTGCCGGATGCCGTTTTGAGTAATTCCGGATTGGAATTCATCCATGGTTACAACATATTTTGGAAAATGGTCGGCAATTTTGTTTAGGTTCCCGAACTCACGTGACTTTGTTGAGGAATCAGTCAACAAATAGGAGACTTGAACGTACAGGCGGTTACCATTTTTTTCGGCGACAAAATCAATTTCGTTGGTTCCGATTTGTCCTACCCGCACGGTATAACCGTTCCGTTTCAAATGTAGATATACGGCGTTTTCCATCAATTTGCCGATGTCTTTGTTTCTATCAAATCCGCGTATGCAATTTCGCAAGCCAAGGTCTTCGAAATAATACTTATCGCCAACTTCAAATATCTTTAGACCAACGATATCGTAACGCGGAACTTTGTAGATAAAAAAAGCGTTGATCAGAGCCTTTACATAATTAATTACAATTTGCGGAGTAACCGACAATCGTTGTGACTTGAGGTATTTGGAGATGGTTGTGGCAGAAAACAAACTTCCGACGTTGTCTGCCAAAAAGGCTACTAAATTTTCCAAAAAGGCTACCTGGCGTATATTTTCTCTCGATACAACGTCCTTTAACAAAATGGTGGAATATACGTTGCGTAAGTATTCGAAAACGGAATTCTCGTTCAATCCTATGACCTTCATGTAGGGCATTCCGCCCAACGTTAAATAGGTATAAAGATTTTGCGTGGTGGTTTTCAGGTCAAAAAATGTAAGAAACTCGTCATAACCCAGACTGTGTACTTCAAATTCAATGTATCTGCCTGCTAAATAAGTGGCCAACTCTCCCGACAACATGGTTGCGTTACTGCCGCTAATAAATATATCGCAAACGTTTTCGGCCAATAAGCTTCGTAATGCTTTCTCAAAGTCTTTAATATCTTGTACTTCATCAATAAATAGGTAATTGTTGACAGCTGCCTTCAGATTGGCTGCAACATATTCGTATAAGGAGACATGATCGTTCAGGTGTGCAAATGGTTGAAGCTCTTTATTAATGTAAAGTATGTTGCATGCAGGATCATCCTTTTTAAGCTCAGTTATCAACTGAAAAAGAATGTAACTCTTCCCCACCCTCCGCTGACCGGTAATGACCTTAATGATTTCTTTGCCTATAAATGGTTTAATCCGTTCGCTGTAAACAAGTCTTGGAATAAACGGCCGGGATTCAAGTATTTTATCTATTATATCATTCATTTATTGCAAATATAATAACTTTATATATTATAATAGATAAC
>CAZCND010000074.1:0-1229 GCA_964500195.1 uncultured Candidatus Saccharibacteria bacterium
AGTGAGAGGGACCTTCCCGAATGGTAACTTACAATATAGTAAGTTGTGTATCTTTGCAGAAAAATTCAATATGAAGAATCCGTTTCAGTATGGCAAAATAGCCGAGAAAGATAACTTTATAGATAGAAATGAAGACAGAGCTTTCTTAAAGCAGGCTTTGTATTCCGGCATTAATGTTATTCTGATTTCACCTCGGCGTTGGGGTAAATCATCGCTTGTTAATAAGGCAATACAGGAACTTTGTGAAGAAAGAAAAGATGTCAGAGTATGTTATATAGATGCTTTTCCTATCACATCCTCGGCGGAATTTTATCGGATTTTTACAAAGGAGGTACTGAAATCCACTGCCTCACATTGGCAAAATATAATGGATTCGGTGGGGAAGTTCCTTAAGACCATCTCGCCTAAAGTTTCATTTAGTACAGATCAAGTGAATGAATTCTCAATTTCTTTCGACATGAGTGGAAATGCAGAAGATGAAATTGAAATTCTGAATCTTCCGGAAAAAATTGCAAAAGAAAAGGGCTTCCAGATGATCATCTGCATTGATGAATTCCAAAAGTTGGCTAAACTTGATAACTATGACCACCTGGAAAGCCAAATGAGAAGTGTCTGGCAGCATCAACAAAATACATCTTATTGTCTTTACGGAAGTCAAAGGCATATGATGGATGAGATATTTGATTCATCTGAAAAACCATTCTACAGATTTGGACAAATGTATCGTCTCAAAAAAATTGAAACTGCAGATTGGGTTAAATATATCATAGAAAGATTTGAATTTACCGGCAAACAAATATCTCCAACTCTGGCGGAGAAAATAGTAGAGACCGTTGACCGGCATTCATGGTATGTACAACAACTGGCAAGTGCCGTTTGGAATTTTACTGCAACACGAGCAGATGAAGCGGCTTTTGAAAAAGGGTTTATTTGGTGTGTGGATGTTAACTCGGAAGTATATCGTAATGTATGTGACTCTCTTTTAGAATTCCAGGTTAATCTTCTCAAGGCTATTGCAAATAATGAACAACAACTCTCTTCTGTGAATACACTTAGAAAGTATCGATTAGGAACTTCGGCAAGCGTGACAAAAAATAAGAAGATACTTCTAAACATGGATATTATTAATGTTTCGCAGGAAAAAATTGAATTTCAAGATCCATTGTTCAAGGTTTGGTTTGCGAAAAAGTTTATTTATGATTGAAACGGATGCATCTCGAATGCCGCGC
>CAZCND010000075.1:0-1154 GCA_964500195.1 uncultured Candidatus Saccharibacteria bacterium
GGGGAGAGGTAGATCTTGCCGGCGGGTATCTGGAATTCCGTTATGTCCGTGAGCCACTTGGTGTTCGGCGCGTCGGCGTGGAAGTCACGCTTGAGCAGGTTCCTCGCCGACGGTGCGTTTTCTCCCTGGTAGGAGCTGTATTTTCTCTTCTTCCTGCCGAATACCACAAGGGCGCACTCGGTCATGATGCGCCGGACTATCTTCTCGGAGATCCGTTTCCCCTCCCGGAGGAGTAGGGCATGTATTCTGCGGTAGCCGTACCGTCCGCCGTTTTCTTCAAACAGAGCCTTGACCCTGGCCTTCAGTTCTTTATACTTGTCTTCGGCCAGAAGACGGGCGTGCTGGTAGAAGTAGCTGCTGCGGCTCATCTTTAGGCAGTGAAGAAGGTCTTTCAGAAGATGGTTATTTCTCAGGGCGTCGACCAGAAGGGCTTTTTCTCTGTTCGCCAGGTTCTTCGGATCGACGCCCGGGTCTTTTTTTATTATTTCCGCCGTGACTTCCAGTACATCCCGCTCGAGCTTCAGTCTCTTTATCTGATTCTGCAGGCTTTCAATCTCTTCGAGAAGCTCTTCCTTCGTCTTCCGGATTACGTCGTCCCCGGTGTCCGTCATGGCGGTCCGGACCTCCCTGCCGAGCAGATCGTTCTTCCACTGGTAGAGAGCCTGCCGGGAAACCCCGTGATTCCGGGCAACCTCCCGCACACCGCCTTTTCTTGTACACAGGGCTGCTACCGCTTCTCTTTTCTGCTCTTCCGTATATTGTAAACCGCCCGTGCGCTTCTTCCGCATGTCGGGCGCCAGTTCCCGGCTCCACTGTCTGAGTGTTTCCCTGTTGGCGTATCCCAAGGCTCTGGAAGTCCTGGAGTAACTGAGCCCGTGGGTGAGGTAATATTGAACAGCAGCCTGCTTCTGTTCTTCCGTGAACTTCGAGGCTCTTGTGTAGCCGTAACGGATTATCCCGGTTTCCTGCTCCTTGAGATAGGACATATACCAGGACCGCAGTGTGTGTCGGTCGGGATAGCCGAGTTCACGGATGGCGGCAGCTGCGCTTTTGTCGTACTTGATATACAGCTCCACCGCCCGCATTCGTTCTTCTCTTGAGTACATGGACATCCTCCTGTCTCATTTCGAGTCCAAGATTTTGTCCGCACCCCC
>CAZCND010000076.1:0-1149 GCA_964500195.1 uncultured Candidatus Saccharibacteria bacterium
AAGTTAATTAAAATTGCTTATCCCAATCACGAATAGCTTCTTCATATGTCATCTCCCCTTGAGATATTTTCCGCCGAACATGCTCAAGAAGATCTTGAGGTGTTCTGTGCCATTTCAATGTCTTAACAAGTTCTAACCAATTCACATACCCCATTCTCTCTATACTCTTCCTAAATGCTCTCTCGGCATAGAGAAGATCACCATTAAAAGGTTTCTGTTTAGAGATTGCTTTTGCATAGAAGCTAAATGACTCGTCTTTTCGTAATGTATTGAGATCGGGTACTTGTACAGACTCTGGATTACTGGAATCCTCTTTCTTTTTAAAAGAAGATACTTCATTGTTCTGATTTATTAATTGGTTTTCATTAATAATATAGTTCTCCTTAGTTTGATCTAAATGGTTAATGGATTCTTGAGATTCGGTGGAATGATCTTTGTCTCCGAAGGTAATCCCTGTTTTTGTGGATAATTCATACCTATTATTTGTAAACCTATTACCTTCTGTTTTACTTTTCTTAACGATAAGGACTTTCTCACCTAGAAATTCTTTTGTAGCTAACTTACCTATCGCTCTTGAAATAGTACTAACCTTTAATCCTGTAAGTATGGAAATCTGTTTTTGAGATGGGTATGCTTTACTATATTTATTAAGAAATGATGCTATTGCTAGCAAAACTTTTAATTCTGATCCTGAAAAATAAGACAACATATGATATTCCTTAACGGTTTTAATATTTACCTTAAAGAAATACTTAGGATCTGTATCTTTAAATATCTTCTGTTGTGTTTGTAATGTTTTCGTCATAACAATATTCATTCATTATTTTTTGTATTGTTTTATAGAATTGAATTAAGTTCTCTCCTATATAAACAATCTCTTCTTCGGAGTATTCTCCACTTGAGTTAATAATCGTATTAAGTTTTACTAAGAACTCCTTACTTACCATAATCTTTGAGTGTATAAATACGATTCTTAAGCATCTTGAGATTTTCAAAGTATTCCCTTGAAACTGATTTCTGTTTTCCAAGCCAATATCTGTCAGAGATTTCTCTAACTATTGGAGTATCTTCAAAAACAAAAAACACCTTAGGAGATGTTTTATCTTTTATTAATTCAATTGGAAGAATATTTTCACAAACAATAGATGT
>CAZCND010000077.1:0-1148 GCA_964500195.1 uncultured Candidatus Saccharibacteria bacterium
GCAGCAATACTCGTCGGTTGAGATAGTGGTCATAAATGTGAGGCCGCATCCTTTGCATGTGAATTTGAAGCGCGGTATGTGACGATATGACTGAACGCAATCTCCACAGTAGAGGCCTTTGAAGCGCTTTGATTGTGGATTTTTTGGAGTTACATCGGATTTATTGAGTGTTAGTAGTTTACCACAACCTTGACAATGACGGTGAACTATGGGCATGATTTTGTCGTGTTCTCCTTGTTGGTTAATGAAGTATGATTGTTTTACACTATATAAATAGAGCGACATCGAGCAATAGTTTTAAGATGATATAGAGATAATATTAATGCCGAATCCAAGTGAATGTATATGAAACGTTAGGATGAGACCAGCGAGTGTTAGCATGAGACCAGTGTTATAGGATGTGAGACTAATGCAGGAAATTAGGTACGATGAGTGTGGGAATGGTATAACTACGGTAGACGACTTTGGATACAAAATTAAGGTTACTAAACGTGGTATTAAAATACGTTGGTTTGTAAGCAAAGATATTTTTGAGTTATTTGTATCTGATTATTTTGATAAGATGGTCAATATGTTATGGAGTGTTAATTTTGGGAATATGCACTTTAATCGTGATACATGTAAGATAACGGCATATCCTGGGATGTATAATGATGAAAATGTCATAGAGATAATTATAAATAAGATGACATAATTAATGTTGTGACTATTATATAGATTTAATATAGTCCGTGTGAGTTGATGAAATGTATTCGTGGAATTGTAGTTGTGTTTGTGTGCATTAAATGTGTAAAATGATGTTGAATTTGTGGACTGCCTGCGTCACATTGTGTTTTCAAGGTAAAATAGATGACTATGAGAATGATGCAGTTTGGATATGGTGAGGTATAATGGTAGCAATTGTAAAATGCCCAAAGTGTGAAAAGGGGCACATGAAACCAATTAAATTATCTATTGTTGGCGATAAGAGGTTAAAATTAATACTTGAACAGACTAAAGATAATTATAAAAATGGAGCGTTTATTAACAGACCAGTTTGTTCCCGTTGTGGGTATGTTAGTGGTGTAGATGGAACATAATTGTCGCGGGTCTTAATGAATTTGTGTTAGGAGTGTGACGAATGTAATGGGTATATTGATTGTAATGAG
>CAZCND010000078.1:0-1120 GCA_964500195.1 uncultured Candidatus Saccharibacteria bacterium
TGGAAAAACACTGTAATATTTTTTTAATCTTGTATTTGCTGATTCTGTTGTATTGCAGAGCCTTCATATGTGTATATTATACACGATGATGGTCTAGAGCCTTGTAATAATTTGTTGTACAAGATTATTACTTTTTCCTTAAGTTTATACATGATAGTTTTAAGATTTTTAATATACGATCAATTACCAATTCTAAATACATCTTAGGAGTTAAATTAGAAACTTTTCTAAAACTATTTAAAATATCTTTGTCTATTACAACTTTAGGAGGATAGTTAATTTTATTGTCATAATTTAAATTATCATTTTTAAAACCAGAAGTCTTTCCACAATGCACACCAGTTCCATCATTACCTATGTTTTCAACGTAAGATACAGTTGGATATATTGTAAATCTATTCTTTTTGAAATTATGGTAACACCACTGAATATCCCAAGTATCAATTCCTTTTTTTACTTGATTTACAAGCATCCTAGAAAGATCATTACCTCCTACATTAAACTTTCTTTGTTTATCTTTGTCATTAATAAACTTATCTATATCTGAAACTTTCCAATCTACATTTTCCCAACGATCTCTCCAAGTAGCCCAACCCCAAGAAGATATACGAGGAGCAAAATATATATCATACTTATATGATTTTGGTATTTTCATAAGATTTGTTGGAGGTGTATATCCTGAAATACATCCTATTCTTTTCTCATTTTGATATTTGTTTAACAAATTCATCATATACTCTAAAAACATAGGTGTTGTTCTTATATCATCTTCTATAGATATAGCAGCTGAATATGACTTAAGTGTCTCTGTTATTCCAACAATTATAGACTGCTCCAAGCCCATATTACTTCCTCTTTCGATAATTTCGACATTGGAATTTTTTAATTTGAATTCTTTAAGAAAATTTCTTACCCTTCGGACACTATCTTCATGACCCGATTTTGGACCATCTGAATAAATAATAACTGAATAATTCTTAAAACCTTTATTTTTAGATAATGTATCTAGTGTTACTTTAGTATGATCCAATCTATTGTATGTAAACACTACAATTGCAATATCAGATTCTTTCATTATTATTGATTTTAATTTATTGATTTGTACATTATAATGGTAATA
>CAZCND010000079.1:0-1119 GCA_964500195.1 uncultured Candidatus Saccharibacteria bacterium
CCAAAACGCCTTTTCGCATCTGCGACTTAATGTTATCTGTATTATTCTCGTTCATGATCTCAAAATTTGATTAATAATATATTGACGGAATTAACGGCGTCCGCCATACCTGCGCAGGTTTTCCGCTGTGACGGGTAACCCGCGCATTTCCAGTTTTTCAGAAGCCGTACGTGCCTTGGGGACGGCAATCCATAATATAACATAGATCCAGAACCCTGCACTGCCAAGGAATAAGGCAACAACGGCAATTACACGCATGAGAACGGTGTCTATATCAAAATAAGCTGCCAGACCGCTGCAGACACCACCTATCATGGAGTCGTCGGGGTCGCGGTAAAAACGTCTGCGCGGTCTCTGACCTACACCGTCGTATTTTTCGTACCCGTCCGCAGTAGCCGAATGACGACGTGTTTTTTTACCAGATTCGTTTTCTTCTGCAGAGTCATTTGGGTACCCCAATTGTAAAATAACCCGTTCAACAATGGCAATAGTGACTACCTCGCTTTTCCCTTTTGTATATTCATAAAAAAGTTCGGCAATGCGTTGTTCAACGTCTTCCATTACCTCTGAAGCCTCCCGGGTATCCATTTCACTACGGAAACGCTCCAGATACAGATCAAGCTTTTGGTAGGCATCTTCTTCAATTACAAAGCTGCTGCCTCCGATTCCGACATTTACTACTTTCTTCATTTGTATTGGTTTTTTAGTATTTGTTTCTTGTTAGAATTTTACGACGCAAAGATATGTAAAATTTTTGATACCTTGTATAGCAAGGTACTGAATTTTTAATAAAATATGAGAAATTTCTTTTGTGATGGCGTATCTTTGTCGCATGGAGAGTATTAAAGAAATATTTAAGATCGGCCACGGGCCTTCAAGTTCACATACAATGGGCCCGAGGAAAGCGGCGTTGATTTTCGGAGAGAAAAATCGGGAAGCGGAACGTTTTATTGTAACATTATATGGTAGCCTGGCAGCTACAGGAAAAGGTCACCTTACAGATCTGGCTATTATTTCGGCCTTTGAACCCAGACCTGTTGAGATTATATGGAATACAGATGTTATTCCCCGACCTCATCCCAATGGGATGGAATTCGCGGCTTATGACAATCGGGGCAA
>CAZCND010000080.1:0-1087 GCA_964500195.1 uncultured Candidatus Saccharibacteria bacterium
TTCCTCCATAAACAACATATCCACCTTGAGTCTGAGTCATTTTATTCCAGTAAAGAATCCCTTTAAAATAATCATTAGTAATAGTTTGCCCCGATTTTATTTCGACCGGGATTATTGAGTTGCCATCTGCAAGCAGTAAATCTATCTCATTACCGACATTATCACGCCAGAAAAATAGATTCCCGGGGTTGCCTGCATTGAACCTTCTTTTGAGAAACTCAACAATAATCAGGTTTTCAAAAAAATTACCCCGGAATGGGTGCGTTTCCAAATGCCGCTCATTTTCAAAACCGAGCAACGCAATAGCCAGTCCTGTATCATAAAAGTACAATTTTGGCATTTTAACAACGCGTTTATTAAAGTTCTCATGATAAGGTTGAAGGCGAAACGCAATGAAGCTAGTCTCCAAGACACAGATCCAAGAGCTTATTGTCTTGACGTCCACGCCCGTTTCTATTGCAAGGCTACTCATGTTCAACAACTGTCCGATTCTTCCCGCACATAATTTGAGGAATCGCTCAAAAGTGGCTAAGTCAGTAATATTCTTTATTAACCTCACATCTCTCTCCACATAAGTGGAAATATAATTTTTATACCACTTTGTGACATCAATGTCCTGATTATAAATTGCAGGATACCCCCCTCTAAACAATAATGCGTCAGCTTTAAGGTCAAACCCGTTAATCTCCTCAATAGACAATGGTAAAAGGTACAGATATGCAATTCTGCCCGCAAGGCTTTGAGAAATATTTTCCTGCAAAAGAAAATTATTGGACCCTGTTATGATAAATAACCCGTTTGAAGAAGATTCATCGAGAATCTGTTGCAAATAGGAAAAAAGCGAAGGAACACGTTGAGCTTCATCAAGAATAGCCCCCTCCGGATAGTTTGACAAAAAACCCCTGGGGTCTTCAGCTGCAAAACTTCGAATATCTGGATTCTCAAGGTTTACATAAGGTTTATCTGCAAATACAAATTTAACCAGAGTCGTTTTCCCGGATTGTCTCGGGCCGACAACAGCCACTGCTTTATAATGAGCAGCTAAACTTCTTAGTTCCGATTCTGCAGTTCTTTGTATCATGATAAA
>CAZCND010000081.1:0-1082 GCA_964500195.1 uncultured Candidatus Saccharibacteria bacterium
CCAGGTGTAGAAAACATGAAAGAGCGAACAGATTTATTGTCAGCTGTTTGAAGTGAACTGTCCCGGCTGGTGCTTTTTTTTGTATTCAGAGGGTGACATGCCGAATTCATCTTTAAAGCACTGTCTGAAATAGATCATGCTGTTAATGCCAACATTCCATGTGGTCTCGGAGACATTGAAATTACCGGAAGCAAGCATCTCTGCGGCTTTTCTCATTTTGATTTTCCGGATAAACTCAATGGCGGAGATTCCGATAAGGCCTTTAAGTTTACGATAGAGAGAAGACGGGCTCATATTCATTTTTTCTGCCAAAGAGCCTATATCCAGATCGTCCGATAGAAGGTTATCTTCTATATAATTCGTTATTTTTTGAAGGAACTCATTGTCGATAGATGAAAAACCACTTTGAGTCACCTTCATTGGCTGATTTTCCGGGACAGAATCGATATACTGCCTGGCAAGTTTTTTACGGGATTCTAAAAGATTCTGTATGCGCGCATTGAGCATCTCGCTGGTAAACGGTTTGGTAATGTAGGAATCTGCCCCTGATTTGTATCCTTCACTCCGGTCTTCGTTAGTATCCTTGGCTGTAAGAAGGATTACCGGTATGTGGCTCAAGCTGATGTGTTGCTTCACTTTTTCACAAAGTTTCAGGCCGTCCATGACCGGCATCATGATGTCGCTGATAATTATATCGGGCATATATCTGATGGCGAGTGAATACCCTTCTTGTCCGTCCTTTGCAGTATATACTTCGTAATTATCTAATAAAGAAGACTTTATATATTCTCTGATGTCTTTATTGTCTTCAGCAATAACTACAATGGGACGTGTACTGTTGGCCTCTGTATCATTCACGGTGTCTAATTTCGACGGCTGAAACTCCTGTATTGATTCGAGAGGGATCCGTACTGTAAATACGCTGCCTTTACCTATCTCACTCTCAACACTTACGGTTCCATTATGGATCGCCACCAGGTTTTTCACGAGAGAGAGCCCAATTCCATTCCCTTGTGCCTGTTGTCTCCCGGGTATCTGGTAGTATCTGTCAAAAATCTTCTCGTACTGGTCTTTATCAATAC
>CAZCND010000082.1:0-1082 GCA_964500195.1 uncultured Candidatus Saccharibacteria bacterium
CTATCTGCTGTCCTCATTGTGGTTTAAAAACATCAGGGGATTTTCCAGAAGATGTTACACATCCGGTTCAATATGGATCCAGAATCAAATCTTATCTAACCTATCTTTCTCATCATCAATTAATCCCTTATGAACGAGTAACAGAAATCTGTTCAGATCTTTTCCGTTTTTCTGTTAGTCCTGGGACGATAGTGAATTTAACTCACAATCTAGCAAACAAATTACAATCGTTTAAGGATGATATAAAAAGCGTTCTTCAAAATGAGCCTGTAATTCATAATGATGAAACTGGAGTCAGGGTAGGAGGAAAACTCCATTGGCTTCACGTAACCTGTACCCCTTACCTTACTCATTATTCTCTTCAGAGAAAAAGAGGAAAAGAAGGAATTGAGAATATTGGAATCCTCACAGACTTTAAAGGGACTAGCGTTCATGACTTCTGGGGTCCTTACCTCTCCTATCCCTGCGAGCACAGTTTTTGTTGTGCTCATATTATTCGAGAACTCATTCGGGTTGAAGAAGAAACCTCTCAAAAATGGTCAAATGAAATGATTGAGTTCTTATTAGGGGCAAAAGAAAACAAGGAGATATATCATGGGGTTGGAGTCCCAATTCCTCCAATTATATGTAACAGTCTAAAAGAATCATACGATGAATTGGTTCAAATAGGACTGGATGAAAATCCTCCACCGATTGTAGATGAAGTAAAAAGAGGTAGGAAGAAAAAGGGATTTGTACGAAACTTACTCGAAAGGTTAAAGGAGTGGAAAATGAGTGTGTTGAGATTTATAGATGACCCTCTTGTTCCATTTGACAATAATCAGGCTGAGCGAGATATTCGTATGATGAAGGTTAAAATGAAAATTTCTGGCGGGTTTAGAAGTTCTGATACCGCTAGGGCAATAGCTCTCATCAGAAGTTACATCTCAACGATTCGAAAAAATAGCATTAATGTTATTGAAGGAATTATTTCAGCATTCCATAATCTGCCGTGGACACCATATAAGGGCAGAGATGTGTGTAGAGAGACACTTCTCTCTCACAATCTTGTATTGGCTTAAACCGACTGAATAGTTACAAAA
>CAZCND010000083.1:0-1068 GCA_964500195.1 uncultured Candidatus Saccharibacteria bacterium
ACTTCCTGCTCGTCCGTCGCCTGCTTTGTCAGCTCTTTCACTTCCAGCTCTTTATCCCCAACCATTACGGTAACGGCGCTTATATAATGCTTCTCCACATTCTTTACGGGATGAAAAATGGTGGCGGTAAGCTTACGTGTCTGGGCATCGTAAGCCAGAGTGACCTTTCTCGCGGGATTAGCCTGCATGACAATGGGCAGACTCACCAGCAACAGTAATGCAAATAAGAGCTTTTTCATAGGTTGAATATTTATTTTGTTTTATTTTTTGATCCATCCCGGAACGAACCGGCAGAGCGGAAAAATTGGTCTTGCAGCTGCCGCGTGGCCGTATCGGCTTTAATAAGGCGGATGACGTCCCGCAGCTGAGCTACATCGGAGTCAATGGAAAGCCGGCCAATCTCCGGATTGGCTCCAAGGGCATCGCCGGCGTAATGGTTGGGGAAACGGGCATACCACCAGATTCCGGTGTACGCACCCGGCAGTGGCAGGCGGTTTTGGTCGGCGCCCGAGTCGAGGGCCACGCGGTCCATGTGCACCAGGTCGGGACGTACTACAAGCAACACAGAAGTTTCCACCTCATCGGCATGACCGCCGGTAGTGCTTTTCCGGAGGGCTGCAATTTGGCGGGCTGTTTCATGATCTTCGGAAGGGTTGAAGAAAAAAACGGCGTAATCCCGGGCCGAGGCCAGTTGCGTCTGGCAGAAATACTGCAGGAAGTTATTGTTTCCGCCGTGGCCGTTCATCAGGATAATCTTGGTGAAACCGTTGCGTGCTATCTCGCGGCACGTCTCGTCCAACAGATCGTACAGCATTTGAGGACTGTACGATACCGTCCCGGGCTGATGCCTGGCCTCAAAGATCTGGCCGGCAAAATAAAAGGGAAAGACCACCGCATACTCGCCGGCGGCTGCCGTAAGCGCAATATGGCGTGCGGCAAAGACATCGGTCCCCAGTGGCAAATGCTGCGCATGTTTCTCAATCACGCCCATGGGAATAATGCACACTCCCCCGGCGCGTTCCACGGCAAGGGCAAAATCGCCCGAGGTCAACTCCTCCCAGGCGGGAG
>CAZCND010000084.1:0-1066 GCA_964500195.1 uncultured Candidatus Saccharibacteria bacterium
GGCTTCTAGGGATTGAACCCACAGACTGCAGCCCCAGTCTGAGTATATTGATTGCAGCATTGAGGTCTCTCCCTATGGAAAGACCACAAGCAGGACAGTCATGTACCTTTTCATTTCTTTCTTTAGGTACTAATGTCCCACATTGAGAACACGTTTTAGTGGTATTGCACGGATTAACTAATACAACTGTAGTGCCAGCATCTTCCGCTTTGCACTGAGTTTTACTAACTAATTGGTTCCATGCAACATCATAGATATGCTTCTCAATATAACAATCCGATCTCTGAACCATTTCATTTATCTTCAGATCTTCAAATGCAATAAAAGAGTAGGTCTGAACTAAAGATAGACTTAACTTCTCACAGAAATCTTTCCGTTTATTAGATATTCGTTCATGAATATGGGCAACAACTTTCTTACACCTCTTTCTCTGATTAGATCCTTTTTCAGCAGCACTTAACTTACGTTGTGCTTTTGCAAGAATAGATTCATCTTGCATCAGGAACCTTGGAGGGTGGACTTCTTCACCATTTGATAAAGTGCAAAGAGTTCTAACCCCAAGATCAATCCCTACCGCTTTAAATTCTCGTTCAGGTTTAGGTTTATTCTCAACCTCACAAGCAAAAGAAACAAACCATTTTCCAGTAGCAGTCTTTGATACAGTGCAGGTTTTTAAATTACCTTCAATTGCTCTATGTTGCTGAATCTTAACTTTACCTATCTTTGAAAGTTCTACAAATCCCGATCTTAACCTGAATGCAGTACCGGGTTGTGGATAGGTAATAGAATCATACCTACCTTTTGCTTTGAACCTTGGGTATCCTGCATTTAATGGATCGATCTTAACTCTACGGAAGAACCCCTGAAATGCCAGATCAACTCTGACCTGAACATTCTGTAATACTTGTGAATGAACTTTCTTCAAGTATACTGGTTCTTCTTTCTTCCATTGAGTCAGTTGTTTATTGGTTTCAAACAGAGAAATAGAAGTTTTCGTTGCTTCATACTCGTCTTTTCTTAAAGATAAAGTTTTATTATATACTCTACGACAAGTCTCAAGAGTCTG
>CAZCND010000085.1:0-1045 GCA_964500195.1 uncultured Candidatus Saccharibacteria bacterium
TTAGCGGCAAGCAAAACAGACACCCTGCAATAATGACAACAAGACAATGATTGAGAAAATATTACAACGACAAAACGATAACGGTGGACAATTTTGGTCAAGAGTAGATGGAGATATTCATGCTCCTTTTGGATTTTCGACCATTGATACTTTATCAGTTCTTGGAGAGATTGGTTATTCGATTAATGATAATTCACAGATTGCAAATGCCATTGATTTTATATTCTCTTACCAAACCCCAGAAGGTTGTTTTAAATATTCACCCAAAAGTTCAAAACTTCCTTGTTTAACGGCTCGGATAATTGCAGGATTAGGGAGACTGGGTTTAAAAAATGATAAAAGGATTGAGACAAGCTACAAATGGATGCTTGACTCTCAATGGAATGATGGCGGTTGGAGATGCCAAACTGTAAAATTAGGCAAATCTCCATTGACTGATGCGAGTAATCCAGGCACAACACTATATGTATTAGACGCATTTCGATTTAGAGATAATTCTGTTGACGATTTGGACAGCTTGAATAAAGGAGTAGACTTTTTATTACAGCATTGGGAGATACGCCAGCCGATTGGACCTTGTAACTTCGGGATTGGTTCGACATTTATGAAAGTGGAGTACCCATTTTTACGATATAATCTATTTTATTATGTTTATGTTTTGTCATTTTATGATACAGCAAAGAATGACAAGCGATTTCAGGAAGCATATAATACACTGAAAGACAAATTAAAAAATGGCAGACTGATTCCTGAAAATCCACATAAAGCATGGAACGAATTTGATTTTGCCAAAAAAGGACAAATAAGTGAGATTGGAACGAAACGGTGGATAGAAATTAAAAACAATATTGATAAATGAATGATTGCCAGCCGCTAACACGCGGTATAAAAAATTGCCGGGACAGTAGGTTATTCAAGGGTTGTAGCCCGCTTCAACTTTTGTGTAACTTGACAGGAAATCGCCCGCAATCGGCAACTTTTCATACCGCCATCCGTTAGGGGCAAACCAAAGATTGACACGTGTTTATTTAAATATATTTGCACG
>CAZCND010000086.1:0-1044 GCA_964500195.1 uncultured Candidatus Saccharibacteria bacterium
TGTCGGTGCAGATGGCGGAAGAAATTCTCAAACGAAGCATTACGCAAGATGATCATAAGGCAATGGTCAAAGAATACATAGATAAGGTGGTAATCAAACATTGATCAGCAATATTTCCAAACGTTATGCGCGTGCCTTTTTCGAAATTGCGAATGAGGGAAAACAAATCGAGCCCTATTACAATGAGCTCAACCAGTTCGCGTCAATCGTTTCTCAGAACAAATCGTTGAAGGATTTTCTGGCGAATCCCATCTTTGAACAAGCAAACAAAAAAGGCGTTGTCGAAAATATTATTGCCAAACTGAAATTATCCCCCATGACGGCGAGTTTTTTAAAGCTCCTGGTGGATAAGAAAAGAATCGATATCATCGAAGATATCGTGTTTGGCTATCGCCAGATGATGGATGAAGCACTGAAGAAAGTGAGGGTTAATGTAAAAACCGCATTTGCTCTTTCCGATGAGATGCGCTCTCTGATCAGCGCAAGTCTGGAAAAATCGCTCGGCAAAAAAGTGGATATGACCGTGGAAGAAGATACTACTCTTCTGGGCGGTGTGGTTATTGGCGTTGGCGATACACTTTACGATGGCAGTATAAAAAGTCAGTTGAATAATATGAGGAATCTCTTAGGGGAGGCAAGATAGGACATGGAAACAATTAAAGCTGAAGAAATTAGTCAAATTATTTCTGAGCAAATCAAAAGCTATGAGAAAAAGCTGGATATAAGCGAGACCGGAACAGTCTTGTCGGTCGGTGACGGTATTGCCCGCGTATACGGCGTTCAAAATGCGATGGCTATGGAGCTCCTGGAATTTCCGGGCGGCATCCTGGGCATGGTTCTCAATCTGGAAGCGGATAACGTCGGTGTTGCCGTTCTGGGTGAAGTAACCCACATCAAAGAAGGCGACATCGTCAAGAGAACCGGTAAAATCGCTCAGGTTCCGGTTGGCGAAGCTTTGCTGGGACGCGTCATCGACGCAACAGGCGCTCCGCTGGACGGCAAAGGCCCGATTGAAACCAAGGAGTTCCGCCGAATTGAAATGGT
>CAZCND010000087.1:0-1038 GCA_964500195.1 uncultured Candidatus Saccharibacteria bacterium
CGGCCAAATCAGTGATGGTCGCTTTCCCGTGGTTGACAGAACCGGCATAATACAAAGCATAAATAATTTCATACAAATCGATTTTGTTGTCTGTCCACCTCAACGGCGATCTCGTCAGTACCTTCTTGTTTCCTTCAGGGTCGTCTATTTTCTCGATTTCCCTTGCAAGATATTCAACCAGCATTTCATTGGCCATGATCATCGAAAAGGTATGGTCGTGCCAGGTAAAAAACTCTTCGTCGAGCAACTGCCGGCTGTCTTTCAGTTCTATAGGGATTTCTTCATTCTTTCTCAGAAAGTACTGTTCATCCAGGTGTTTAAATCCGCACCGGTAATACTGCACTTTTACATGATGATCGTCCATATAACTCATCACCTTTTCCAGTTGTTTCTGAAGGTACTCCCGGTGGTTTTCCCTGCTTGTCTTTAACCTGGAGCTTTCCAGTTCAAACACAGCGCTGTAGAACAGCAGCTTTCCGTATGCAACCGGCTTTATCTGTTTAAAGAACCGGATCTCGGACTCAGTGTCGGGAAACCCTTTTTCCACGACCATTTTGCGCAACTGATCCAGCGCAACCTTGCAGTGGCCAATCGCATACTCGATTTGTTCGTTCACGTTCTCTGAAACATCTTTCATCCCGGTTAGCTCATTTTCGAGATTGAGGATGATTTTTAAATAGCTATCCATGACTAGAAAATTCAAATTGTTAATAATGGTTTTTTTAAAGGTTTTTTGTCTCGTTTCCCAAGCGACCCATTAACGCATTAATTTTCCACTCCTTAAGCAGCACAAAATCCAGTTTGCAGTTTATCGGGATCTCCCCGGCAATGTGATATCATCTTTGTAAGGCTTTTGTTCATACTATGATTTGTTTCTAATCGCTATTACCCGAAAGAAGTCGAATAATAGCGATTAATTATATTTTATCTCCTGACGAGGCTTATTATTCAATCTTTCCATTTGCCCGGAAGTTAATGTCAAGTTAACAGCTCCAATATTCTCAAGCAACTGCTGCTCTTTGCTTCCTGTTATTAACG